>NZ_JAUBRJ010000173.1:0-1668 GCF_036701805.1 Microcoleus sp. N3A4 | reverse complement strand
AAAGTCCTCCTAAGAAACTCAATCTAACTGTGGAGTTTTAGCAACTAGCTCAAACCCAAAAGACTCAGCAGTTTTCTCCAGCTTAGAGACGATCCGTTGTCGATATTTCTGTTCGTAATAGTCAGCACCTGCATCGGCATAAGCGGTTTTTGTACTCCAGAGGTGATAGAAGATGCGGGCTAGCTTATGGGCAGCAGCGGTATTGGCCCCAGGGGCCCCCAATCGAGCGCGCAGCCGACGATAAAAAGCCCCTAATGCTGATTGAGAGCGAGATAAAGATTGAGCAGCCAAACGGAAGGCATTAGCAGCGCGATTAACTACTTGACGGGTATGAGAACTTTTGACTTTACCGCCGGTAATCCTCGAACCTGGACACAACCCTAACCAGGAACAAAAGTGTTTAACGGTAGGGAAACGAGTAGCGTCTAATCCGACTTCCGAGAGGAGGGTTTGTACGGTGAGAACATCGAAACCAGGGATTTGGGTAAAATCTACTCCACTAATCCGATACAAATGGTTGCGTAAGTTAAAAGTGGGTTCATGACCTCTGGGCTTTCTGTTCCCGCGTTTGGGAGGGTCTGGTGGGGGATTGTTTTCCATTGGGCAAAAGCTAGCTAAATATCGATCGATCTCGACATCGCAGCTAGCAATTTGTCCTTGATAGATGTCGTAAAGTTGTAACTCTTGTTTTAACACAAATATATGCTCAGCTCGATAGTCTCCTGTCAAGGCTTTGGCAATATCTGCGGTACTACTTTTAATGCGGGAATTTTTTAATTCGGCTAAGACTTGAGGATTCCTTTCTCCAGCTACAATGGCGCGGATAATTGTCATCCCTGTGACTCCTGTGATGTCACTGATGACTTTATTTAGTTGCAGATTCATTTGAATTAATGCTTTCTGCATCCGCAGTATGTGGGCACTACTACTTTTGATTAAGTTATCGCGGTGGCGAATGTAACTGCGGAGGACGCAAATTTGATCGTCAGGGCGAAAGGAACCGGACAATAAACCGTAGGTATGTAGCTGTTGCAACCACTGACAATCTAAAACATCGCTTTTTCTACCCGGTACGGTTTTGACGTGATGGGCATTTACCAGTTTGACTTCGATACCTCTTTCTTCGAGAATTTGAAAGGCACTTATCCAATAGACTCCTGTCGATTCCATTGCGATGGTGTCTACTCGACATTCCAACAACCAAGATGCCATCTCAATTAAGTCAGGGGTAAAACAGCTAAATTTACGCACATTTTGTTGGGTTCTATCGGGTGGGACGCAAACCCAATGTTCAGCAGAACCAATATCTATGCCTGCGGCATTTGGGTTAATCTGTGTGAAATTCGACATTTCACCCGTAACAGGTTTGTTTGTCTGGCGTCGGATCATTAGATGACTCCTTTTCGCGATCGAACTTTGGCGTGTCCCAATCGGTGGGCCGAAGAGATGTTATATTCTCCTAAACGGGATAGAGGCGATGACCTCTTCACCAATGTCATAACCATCTGGCCCACAACCACGCTCTAAATCAGGCTCAAAGAAGCACCATTGACTTGTCGGTCTGACTATCGGGACACAGGGGTAATATATCCGATCGCTGGCAACTTTTGGGCTAGCTTTACTGTTTCTTTTATTCATAACCGGCGTGCGACGCCGGTGGAACGCTCT
>NZ_JAUBRJ010000070.1:0-42920 GCF_036701805.1 Microcoleus sp. N3A4 | reverse complement strand
CAGCGGCTGCTGCGGTTAATTTCGGCAACAGAGGCGATAGCTGGTGGCGACTTCGACTCAACAGTTTCAGGTAGCGGTGTTGCCGAACTCGAAGCCCTAGCCTGTGCTTTCGAGCGCATGAATGGCCAGTTAAAAGCATCTCGCCAGCGGTTAGAAGAATATTCTGGCGATTTAAAGTGGCAAGTTGCACAGAAAACAAAGGAACTAAAACAAGCTAAAATTGCAGCCGAAAGTGCCAATCGCGCTAAAAGTACCTTTCTGGCGAACATGAGCCACGAATTGAGAACGCCTCTCAATGCTATTATCGGCTTTGCCCACCTTCTTGTCCGCTCCAAACAAACTGCCCCGGAACAGCAGCCGAGTTTAAATATTATCAATCGCAACGGCGAGCATTTGTTGAAACTAATCAACGATATTTTGTCGCTGTCCAAAATTGAAGCAGGTCAAATCACCCTCGAAGAAACTGCTGTTGACTTGTACAGTTTGCTCGATGACTTAAAACTTTTATTTCAGCTCAAAACTCAGTCGTCGGGCTTGCAACTTGTTTTTGAACGCAGTTCTGATGTGCCGCAATACATCCGAACTGATGAAAGCAAGCTGCGTCAAGTTTTGATTAATTTGTTAGGTAATGCTGTTAAATTTACTGAGGCGGGTAGGGTGAAGCTGACTGTAAAATGCCTTCAGCCACTGGCAAAAAAACCGTTACCCAAATTCTTTCTCCAGTTCTCAGTGAAGGATACAGGTCCTGGTATTGCGCCTGACGAGCTTAGCAGTTTGTTCAAGCCGTTCGTGCAAACAGCAACTGGCAGGAAATCACAAACGGGAACGGGCTTGGGATTGCCCATCAGCCGCTCTTTCGTCAAGCTGATGGGTGGCGATATCAAGGTCAAAAGTTCTGTGGGGAAAGGAACGGTTTTCAGTTTTTACATTAAAGTGAGTCGTGCAACACAGAGCGAAGTCCGTGACATCCAGCCTCAAAAACAAGTGAATGGACTGGCACCCAACCAACAAAATTATCGCATTCTGGTAGCGGACGATGAGTCGGCAAATCGGTTGCTACTAACTCAGATATTGAAGTCAGCCGGCTTTCTTTTGTGGTTTGCGGATAACGGAACTGAGGCTGTTAAATTGTGGCAAAAGTACAAGCCGGATTTAATTTGGATGGATTTGAAAATGCCGCTTTTAGACGGCTTTCAAGCTGCTCGAAAAATTCGTTCTCTGCCTGACGGCTCCAATACAAAAATTATTGCTTTGAGCGCTAATGCGTTTGTTGAAACCAAGAAACTCGCTTTGTCGAATGGCTTCGATGACTTTGTTGCCAAACCGTTCCGAGAAACAGTAATTTTTGAGAAGATGGCGCTTCATTTGGGAGTTCGCTATATCTATGAAGAGGAGTCGTCTAGGAAGTCCGAACAGGATGAGCCTGTTATGCAACTGACTTCTGAGTCGCTATCTGTGTTGCCGAGGGAGTCGATTAAGAAGCTTTATAAAGCAGCCGCTTGTGGAGACGAGCAAGCGGTAAGGCTGTTGATTGAGCGAATCCCCCTGTCGCAGAAGCCTCTTGCTGTGGCTCTGACTAAATTAGTTGACAATATGAGCTTAGATATTATCAGCGATTTAACTCAGAAGTGCATTTCGGCAGATTGTACGAGCGCCAAATCCCAAGACAGTTCTCAAAGTTAACTGAGGTATTATCCGGTATTGTCCAGAGAATTTTTTATTTAATCCACCTCCCTGTTTAGAACCAGTACCTCAGATATCGATATATGAATTTCGGCAGTCCATTTCGGCCAGAGAGCATGAAGAAAACTGAAGCCAGTCAACCGTTCAACAGAGCGTCGCTTGTGCGATAAACGGAAAAGTTTTACGCTCGTGCTGGGAATACAATCAAAATCCCAACACTCGGAACATTCCGGCTGCACGAACCACTGGAATTTAGTGTGGTTTCCCAGACTTTTATTTTATCACGATCGGGAAGTCATAGACTGTAAAATTTCAGGAGTTCATAAACACGGAAGGGTTGGGCGAGTCAACTGAACAATTTGCATTAAAATACCTAGAATTAGTTGAATATTTTCAATAAAATGCTCTGTTGTTTCAATATAAACCGTACTTTTTTCGAGTTTCATAAACTTCCAAATACTGCCGGTTGTAACGGCACCATAAACACAAGAAATACTGTTGTTTTTTTGAAGATTAAACATCTGGGCTGCCAACATTTCAGCAATGCACTGGGCAATTCCAGATTTGATATTGTCATTCTTGGCTTCGACAAGTGTAAACACAGGGGCGTTTAAAGATAATTGTTCTGGTGAATGGCTAATCATAAAGTCACAGACACCGTTGAGTCCTTTGACTCGATCGATATTGAATTCCGTACCGGAAAAGAGGCTGATTTGACGATCGCAGCGCCTGCGGAGTTCAATCAATACCGGAGCGACAATCATCTCTGAGCGCGCTTTTTCCGTGTCGATTCCCAAGGCTAAGGGAATATTTTCTGCTAAGGTTTCCTTTAAAAGCTGACTGGGTTCGATCGGTTCTACAGCCGTAATAACTTCAGAGACTTCTCGAATTGTCAACCCGAGTTTATTTTTAATATCATCTAGGGAAAATTCGCTATAAGACATAGTTGCACCCTTTCACTCCGTCGTTCTAACTTTATACTTAGATTTAGATAAACACATTGACATTTACCTGAATTTTCTCAGTCAGTGCTTTAACCTAAGAGCGTTTTTTAGGAGTACACGCATCCTGCTCGCTTGCATTTCTATCTCGCGAAAGAGAACTCCGGCTCGCACTCCTGTTTTTACTAAATTGGGATGATCCTAACAGATACAACAATAATAACCTTTGTTCCGTTCTGTAATACTTACCCATGACTACCTAATTCTAGACTTAACTGGACATTAGAAGTTTTGGCGATTACTTCTTGTTTCTTCGTAGCTCTTCCCAAAAAGTTGGATCGCGCTCGCTTAGCTCAGATATTGATATATGAAGTTTGATTGCATTTAGGTAGATTGTACGATCGCCATCCCAAGATGGTTTTCAAAGTTAACTCGGCGGTTATAACGTAGCTCAGATATTGATATATGAAGTTCGGTTTCAATCGAGCGATCGAACGAACATCCTTTTAAACTGTCTTGTCTGGTACTAAACTTGACGAGATTCTGCTCGACCGACTAAATATTAACTTGCGGCTTCAACGGGGGGCCCAACGGTGGTTTACCGTGATATTCTCATATATCGATATCTGATGCCGACTCTCGATATATCATACTTAAATCATCTACTTAATTCAAAACCATGCAAATTCGACTAGCAGTCATCAGCAATGCTGGCGGCACTGGCAAAACTACACTTTCAGTTCACCTCGCCTACGAACTGGGGTTAAGGGGTTTGAAAGTAGCCATTATGGATCTCGACCCCCAAGGCTCCCTGACCCTTTTTTGCGGTCTAAATCCGCCAGAGCCAGAACACACACTGTCCGCCATAATGCGAGAAAGCTTCAATGGCTCTTGGCCTCTTACTCCTAGCTGGAGTTCCCACACCAATAATATAACCGTTTGTCAAGGCGGAATGACGCTGACGCAAACAGCAGACGAGTTAGTTCTGCACAAGCGTGGCGCTTATCTTCTGGGCGATTGCCTGAGTGACTATCCAATGGATCACGACCTAATTATCTTCGACTGCCCCGCTACCCTCGGCCCCTTGCCCTTGATGGCACTAACTGCTTGCACTCATATAATAGTGCCCGTACAGCTCGAACCAAAATCAATTCAAGGAGCAGCTCACCTGCTGGAGTGGTACTACCACCATTGCAAACAATTACGCCTCAAGCCGCAACCAGAAATCTTAGGGTTTGTACCCAACCAATACGATACGAAACGAGCCGTCCACCGACAACTTTTAGAGTCCTTGCCAGCCCAGCTAGAGCAGATGAATATCCGCGTTTTTCCACCTATTCGGGACAGTGCAGAATTTGTCAATGCCAGCGGTCAAGGGTTGCCATTACACCTTTATCGCCCGCTTCACCCAGCTTTAGGCGACTTCAAAGAGATTGTTAAGCACCTAGCTACTTTAATGGGAAATGGAGTTGCTCCGGCTATTGCCAAAAAAGGAAAAAAAAAGAAATAGTGTTTGATTCGCGATCGCAACTTGCTTTCGCACAAAAACGAGTTCTTCGTTTCTCTTACTGCGGCCTATCCCACCAATCTGCTTATTTCGCAACTTGGTTTCGCATAAAAACAAGTTCTTCGTTTCTCTTGCTGCGGCCTATCCCAGCAGTCTGCTTATTTCGCAACTTGCTTTCGCACAAAAACGAGTTCTTCGTTTCCCTGAATGCTATTTCCACACTTCATTCTCAAATCGCTATGGCCACCCGTAAAGCTCCAGACCTAGGAAATTATTTTTCATCTGCTAAGCAGTCAATGCACCTCTCTGAAGCTGAAACAGAGATTCAGCAACTCAAAGCAGAGATTGAAGAACTGCGAAAATCAGGATCGACCGAATTGGAAAATCCGCTGGCCGCCCTGCGAGAACAATTAGAGTCCGCAAGCGGTATCCTCTCCATTTCGCTAGATCGAATTGTGCCTAATCCTGAACAACCCAGACAGACATTTTTGCCGGAAAGTATCGAGTCCATGTCCCGTTCCCTCGCTAGTGACGGACAACTGCAACCCATTATCTTGATTCAACGGGGGGATTTGGTGATATTCGATGGAGAGCGGCGCTGGCGCAGCGCTAAAAATCTGGGCTGGGAAACTTTACAAGCTGTGATCGTTCCAGAACCCGCGGCTTTGCACCGCAAAGCACTGCTGACTTCCCTGCACCGGGAAGATCTCAATCCCCTCGATAAAGCAGAAGCTATTGTGCGGGAGTTGTCTGAAAATACGGGTTTGGAAGCTGCAACTATCCCCCGCATTCTCTCGACAGTGGTGCGACGCTTGAACGCGCAAAAACGGATGAACTTGGTTTCCGAGTTGGTGACGGTGGCACCTGACGAGCAGCAACAGGGTTTGGCCGCTTTGGGTTTGGATGAACAAGAGTTGGCCGTTTTGCGGACACTGTTGGATTTGCAGCTCAATCCCGCTTCTATCGATGCCAACATTTTCCCGATGCTGTCTTTGGCTGATGACCTTAAGACTGCTATCAGGCAATTAGGACTTAAAGGGGTTCATGCAATGGCTCTTTCTAAACTCTCTGCTAAAAATTTAGTCTTGCCAGAGGAAGAAGCGCTGCCGATTAGAGTTAAAACAACTAATCAAGTTATTGCCGATAAATTGTCAGTGACCCAAACTCGTAAATTGGTGCAAGAAATTATCAGTTCCACTCTGGATGATTTCCCAGGAGCAGCCCGCCCGTTCAAGCAGGTCAAGTTGGCAACCGGGAATTTGAAAAAGCTGTCACCGCAAGTGTTGGAGCAAGCTGAGGTTGAACAACTGGTGGAGTTGCAGGAGGTTTTGCGCCAAAAGCTGGCGGAAATTGAGGCGGTTTTGAAACAAAATGGTGGGGAATAATACCAATTTCATAAATTTCTGCTACAGAGGCAGTTCTAACTCCTCCCCTCGAACGGGGGAGTTGAGGGGGTAGATATTTAGCGATATTTTATGAATTTGGTATAACAACAAAGTTTCGATGGGGCTGTCTGCTGAAATCGATCGACTGTTTCTACCCATCGTTTTTATCGATCGCCTTCGATCTGATTAGCTGCCAGACAATCTATAATAAACGAATTGCATTGTGGAGGTAGTTATCCATGAGGCAATGCAAGCTTGTGAGTCAGTTTTTGAATTTTTTGATAAGTTGTTCTGTCTGACGGTAATTTCGATCGCAAAACAGCTTTTTGTTGGTTGTAGCAAGCACCGATCGCCTTGAGGAGTTTACCATTAATAGTCGGCGGGTTAAATCTTGCTTGATTCGATATATGTGGCAACCTGAAAACACATTGTCCTTATGAGAGACCGTGATCGCATCCAACAATACGCTCTCAAACTAGGTAGAGAAGGTAAACTCCTATCTTCAATATTAGTGAATATTGCTACCCGATTGCATCATGTTTTGAAAACAATTATATCTCAAAACAGTGGAATAAAACACTTACCGTATCGCGATTTAAAAATCACCCCACAATTATTAGGAACTATTGAAAAAACATTCGAGAAATACTTTATATCTGATTTTCTGGAAAAGAATGCAGAGTGGATACTGAATCAATTAGATATCTGCGAGCGAGGAGAAAACCTATCGGATATTCTGCCTGGAACGATCGCTTTTCACCCTGACGCATCCTTACCCAAATCCGAATCCCGGACAGAATCTCAGATAATTAGTGCGTGTGGATATCATGCTGCCGATGAATTACTACAACAAATAAATATACAAAATCTATCAGCAGCTCAGTTGGCAAAAATCTTAGAACTTGCACCCCTTCCAATTCCAGTAACCGAACCCCCATTATTCAAGAATAAATCTGTAGAAGCTGTTCCAACAGCAGCTCTGATGGCTTCCAGTCTCCGCGCGCAGATCCGACCTGATTTGTGGTATGAAGCTGCCAGCAGTATTGCTGTTTTTCAACATGAAGCAAAGGGTAACTCAAACAATTATATCGAGCATTACATTTCCAGCCCAGGTGACATTACCCTGCTGCCTTGGAACGAAGCCCAGCAAATCATTGATAAGTTTGGGTTTACCAGCGCAAAATTGCACATTATTTTTGCAGCTCACACCATGAAACAAGAGACTCCTTGGCACAGCAGCTTTACACTAAAAGCCAGCGATATTGTTAAGGAAATGGGATGGGATAAAAATCACAAAAAAACTCAAATAGAAAAACTGCTAGAGATTGCTAATACAGCATTTGCCCTTGATTGTTTGTTGGTCAAAGCTGTTTGGATTGAGGGAATGAACAAGAAAGGGCAAATTATAGCTAGTGCTCCTGTAGGGAGAATGTGGAATGTCTACATCAAACCCCAAGGTCAGTTAAATTTTGAAGGTAAGATAGACAACCCCCATGAAATCTACATCACAGTCCAACCCGGATTGTGGACTCAGGATTTTTTGAACCGAGCTGGAGCCAAGTCGAGAGAAGCGTTATATCAGTTTGGCTATCTTTCCCAGCAAGTGCTGAGAATCGATCCGTACCATAACGAATTTGCCTTAAGACTAGCAATTCATGTCACCATAGAAAGCCGATTTCACGCCAGTGGTGAATACCGAGTTTTAACGCTACTAAAAGCGATTTTACCATCTCCACAAATTGACTCAGCTCGCAGCGATAATCGCAAAGCCTACAAATTAAAGCAGAGCTGGGATAGTGCCTTAAAACTATTAATGAATCTGGAGTGGCAAATAGAATTTGACCCGGAAACTTATCCAGATAAACTTCAGCCTGAGAACAAGGAAAGAAACCCAAAAGGCTACCTGGAATGCTGGCTGGCGGCCAAAATTACCATCCTTCAGCCAGAACCCATCCCACTTTTAATCTCAAAGAAGACCCAACCCAAACAATTAAAGCGCGCTTCGGCAAAACCACTCTCGATAGCAGGTGCTTCCGTGCGAAAAGCCCGTGAAGGTAAGGGGTGGACTCAGAGAAAATTAGCTGGTTGGTTGGGGGTTTCACAGTCGCTGATTGCTCAGATAGAGCGCGGTCAGCGGACTGTCAGCCCGGAAATAGAGACTAAATTGCTCGCTCTATTGGATATCGCTGAGTGAAGTCGATCGCATTTGAGATTGGAGATTTTAGATCGATGGGGGTTTGAAACTTGTCGGCTGTTGAATTCAGTTTTGGTGCGCGGTACTCGTACCAAACTGACTCGTCGCCTCACAGGTCGCTGCTTCGGAAAACTTACCCAAAGCTGCTCATAGATTGGGTTACTGTTTTTTATCCTACGATCGTGACTTCAAGCAGATAAAAAACTTTGACCTTGGGCTGTGTCGATTTTAGCCACGTTGGAGAATTTTGATGTTACCCAGCAAAAGCCTTACTAATCAACAGCAAGCAAAAATTCTCTACGCCCGAGCAATAAAAAATTGGTTATTCAAGTTGTTATTCAATTTGAGCGATCGCAGCGACAGAGCCTGGGGCTGGCTGCGTATCTGGCGGGTGTCATGACTTTCTTAACGTAACCTCAGTCCAGACTTTACCGGGCTGTATCTTTACTGATTTGAGCTGGTTGTCCAGTTTTGTCCAGTATCTCGCGGATAGCTATGCAGGCAAACGCATTCAAATACTCCTATTTTCAGAATTAGCGAGATCCAGCGATCCTAAAGGGCTAGTTGCCGTAATCAAGCCGACAGCAGCCGTGTAATCACAAAAAAAAATTTAAAAATCAAGCTCAAACCCCGACAATGTAAGGGTTTGAGCTTGATTACAAAAACATCCACATCCCAGGACAATCTGATCCACATCCCAGGATAATCTCATCCACATCCCGGGATTATGATTTTTTGAAACTCTTGCTGTATCTGAGTTTCAGCTTTTGATTACAACTCTTATAAGTCTGATAAGACTGATCCGCCACCACATCCCGCGACGATCGACCTGGCAGGATGGAAAAAATAATCGCGCACTCGACGATCGATCGCCAATGCAGCGCGATGGAGCGCATCCCGCCTTCCTGCTGCAAGCGGGAGCGGATACCCCGCGACCAAATTGATAACAACCCCTCTCGCACGCTTCTAGCGACCACTACAGTCGCTAAAAGTAACACGCTCATTTTTACCCCGGAATAAAAAATGGTTGCAGATACAACTACCTGGCACAAACCGCCATTCGCCCGACACGCCGCAATTTATGAAGCCCTAGCCGACATACTAGAAGGAGCTACCCCCAGCGCCGTCAAACTCGCCCTCTACCTGTACAGAACCTGCATCGGCGGCAAACCAGAGGAAATCGACATCAACTGCATCCCCTTGGGCGAAAAACGAGCCACAAGAGTCCGCAACGGCAAACCCTACAGCCCCAACACCAGGCGGACAGCCCTGAAGCAGCTCGAAAAACTTGGTTTGGTCAAAATCCTTAAAAACTACGGGCGTGGCATTTTCCGCATAGCAGTGCAGCACCTGGGCGACGTTCGCCCCTTCACTCATACCCATTCAAAATTCCAAAAACTGAGCAATCCGTCAAAAAATCGACTGAACCAGCCAAAAATTGAGCAAACAGGGGGTTCAAACCCTGATGGTGCCGTACTCTTTACAGAGGATAAAAAAGAACAGCAAAGCACTGAAAATGTTGCTGCTGTTTTTTTAAATTTTTCTCAAGAGGAAGAAAATTTAACCTCACCAGATAAAAAACCACAGCTTGTAACTGGGCTCAAATCTAAAAGCACTGAATTAAATAAAAATTCAGAACAAGAACTAAAAACCCCTAGTGAAAATAAATGTTCCGCCCCAACCGCTGAATGTCTGAGAATTAATTCAGATAACAGTCAGGCAGTCGATGTGGCAATGCCTTGCACTTCAGAACAAATAGGTTTGACCTCTAAACCCCCGCAAAAACTGCTGACAGAACTCAACAGCCTCGACAATCCAACAATCTCTACCGCCAAATCACCAATAGCTACCAATAAAGCTGTTCCGTTAAGTCCTGAAACATCTTCACCTGTTACTCCCCAAGTTCCTGAAATTGTCGAAGCGGTTGCAATTGCCAACCCCGATGCGACTGAAACTGTCGAACCAATTGCAATTACTAATCCTGATGCGACTGAGATTATCGAAGCGGTTGCAATTGCCAACCCCAATGCGACTGAAACTGTCGAACCAATTGCAATTACTAATCCCGATGCAACTGAAACTGTCGAAGCGGTTGCAATTGCCAACCCCGATGCAACTGAAATTGTCGAAGTGGTTGCAATTTCTAATTCTGAAGTGGTTGCAATTTCTAATTCTGAAGTGGTTGCAATTTCCAATTCTGAAGCGGTTGTAATTTCCAATTCTGAAGCGGTTGTAATTTCCAGCCTTGATGTAACTGAAATTATCAAAGTGGTTGCAATTGTCAATTGCGAAACGACTGAAATTGCCAACCCTAATGCAATTCCTAACTCTGAAGCGATTGCAATTACCAACCCCGATGCGACTCAGATTGTCGAGATAGTTATGCAAGCCACAGGAGGGATGAATCCCGAATTGAGAGTTTGCGTCCTCCAGTACAACTTAGAAGAAATTCAAGCAGCCATAAACCTGCTGCAAATCAGAAGCCAAACAAAGCAAATATCTAACCCTTCAGGATGGATTGTTGACTGTTTGCGCGGTCGTTGGTGGGGAAAAACTAATGGTTTTCCAAACTCGAACCCAACAAATGTTGTTTCGTCTCCAGCTTCAGCAGGCTCTTCTCCAACTCCAAAAAATTCTCCTTCTGCACAGACAACAAGAATAACTGAGGATTATATTGACCCTCAGTATATGCCATTAACAACTCACCGAAAGTTATCCGAACAGTTCCAAGAACTAGGCGAAGAAGCTTTCGCAGCGCTAGGTATTCAGCAGCAAATTTACTTGCAGTGGATACAGCGATTTCCTCAGCAAGCAAAACAAATTGTGAACAAATTGTCTACTACTTAGCTATTTAGCTCTTCTGTGAAAACAGTGATCATCCAACCCATTTAGACAGCTTTTAATCTTTTAGACAACTTTTCGCACAGTTGAATTAGCAACAATATCAAAGGAGAATACCCGACATGGCAGTCAGTTTTGTTGACAAAATTATTCCGAGCAATATTGATGCAGAGGAAGCAATTTTAGGTGGAATTCTTATCGATCCAATAGCCATTAAAAGAATCGCAAATATTCTGCGTCCCGAAGCATTGGCAATTACAGTCCACCAACATATTTATCGGGCCGCTTTGGTGCTGCATTCTCTAGAACAGCCCACAGATTTGATGAACATCACCACCTTCCTCGACAACCACAACCTGCTGGAAGTAGTAGGAGGTCAAATCAAACTGGTAATGCTGGTAGACCGAACTGTTTCAGCCGTCAATATCGACCAGTATGCCTTGCTAGTCATGGACAAGTTTGTCCGGCGCGAACTCATCAAAGTTGGCAATGACATCGTGCAGCTTGGCTACGAGACTTCCACCGAATTGGATGCGATACTAAATAAAGCCGAGGAAAAGATTTTTGCCCTCAATAAGTACAGAGAAGAGCGACAAAAAGCTATTCGACCTCTCTCCGAATACTGCGGAGAGCTTTGGCGATATCTAGATGAAATTGAGGAAGAGCGCTTGGAGACTGCTAACTACTTTCCTGGAATCAGCACAGGGTTTTACGACCTCGACGACCTATTGGGAGGGGGATTCTACCGAGGCGAATTGATTGTCATAGGAGGTCGCCCCGGCAGCGGCAAAACAGCTTTGGCTTGTGCCCTTGGCTACAACATTGCTTCCCTTCCCACGAACGGTCGAGTTTTGATGTTTTCGATGGAAATGCCAGGTCGGGACTTGGCAGCGCGACTAATGGCACTTGAGAGTGGGGTGTCGGTGAAAGATATCAGGAAAGTTAACCTAGCTGGTAAGTACGAAGTCCTAGCTTCGGCTTTAGGGAAAGTTAGCGATGCTGATTTTTGGATAGACGAAAGTTTGGAACCGTCTCCCTTGGAGATTCGTTCCAGAGTTAGGGAGTTTGTTTGTGAGCGCGGCCCATTGGGTTTGGTAATTGTTGATTACTTGCAATTGATGGTGAATTCGGCGGATGAAAATGTTGTCAATAAAATTAGCGAAATTACGCGGCAGATGAAGATTTTGGCTCGCGAGGTTGACGCGCCGGTTGTGCTGCTTTCTCAGCTCAATCGGGGGGTAGAGACTCGCACGAACAAGCGTCCAAGTTTATCGGATTTGCGTGGCTCTGGTGGAATTGAACAGGATGCGGATGTTGTGCTTGGAGTTTACAGGGACGATTATTACAATCCTGATTCTCCCGATCGGGGAATGGCTGAAATTATTGGATTGAAAGGGCGCAATAGCGGAACGGGAACGGTTAAGTTGCTGTTTGATGCTGAATGCTGTCGGTTTCGGAATATCTATAAACTCCGGTAATATTGAAGGACAGACAGGAAAATATTGAACTCTGTCGCCTCACTTCAAGAGCCCGATCGCCTTGACAAGCTGTTCCGGCTGTACCTCCAAATAGCGCTGGAGACTCGACAAATTTTTGTGTCCCGAAATCTCCATAATCACCCGCAGCGGCACCCCCGCATTGCTCAAATTAGTCAGCGCCGTCCGCCGCATCGAATGTGTTGAAGCCCCCTTAATTCTTACCCGCTTGCAAGCTTCTTTAAAAATCACATCCGATGCGGCGCGAGTCAAAGGCTTCGTATTGTCTCGCCCCGGAAACAAAAAACCTACATCTGGATTGTAAGCCTTTAAATACTTAGCCAGCATAGGATGGAGCGGCAGCGTTCGCGTTGCTGATTTCCCCTTTGTCGTCGCTTTCCGCAACGTGACTGACCCCCCAACAATGTCGTGAGTTGTTAAAGCTAACGCCTCTGAAATGCGGCAGGCGCAGTAAAAAGTTACAGCAAACAAAAGCCTGTCCCTTGCTGTAATAAAACCCCGGTCAAACAGTCGGTCAATTTCTGCGGGCGTCAAAATCTTAGCGCGCCCATTCCCAAGAACCTTCACGGCGCAGCCCTCTTAGCGTAAATTCCTTCATTATTGGACGAAAGGGGGTTTACGTCAAGTAGGCTAACTGGCTTCTATTCTTTGATGGCCAACCAAATTCGGCTCAATCGCTTTCTGGGCAATCGGAGGCGCTTGTTGCAACTTACTTCCCGCTTATTGCTATTCAACTGACTCGAATTCTCGGGAAAGTTGATAATCGGCAAGGTAGCGATCGCGTCGATGATGTCTCCGAAGGTAACAGGTTCAAGGGCCACCATAACAGCACGATTAAATATAACTTGCGCTCGTAACAATTTAATTATACTATTTTTTGATTCAACTTGCAAGTTTTTTTGCTATTTTCGTTCCTCATTAATAAAAAGTTATGAATCTTTTGGAAAAGAGCTTCCCTCACTCATGCAAAAAAAATGCCCTTGCAGTCGGCGAGCAAAAGCATTGTTATAAGTTTCAGAGGGTAAACGAGCGGGCTGGTTAATTGGTTGGTGAGCGAAACTTTTCGATCGCCACTCTTAACGCCGAACGCGCACCTTTTGTTCAATAAATACAAGGCTAAGGCTCAATCCCTAAAGGCTAATCGACCAGTGTTATACCAATTTCCTAAAGTAGTGCTACAATTAGTAGAGGTCATTTTTGTAAGTTAGTACCCAAACAGAAGTCGGAAAAATGTCAGGAGTGGTTAAAATTGATATCCGGGAAACAGAAGAAGAACTGAAAGCTCTTCTGGGGAGAGAGAAAGACGCTCACCGCCACGAAAAACTGCTTCTTCTGTATTGGCTCAAAACCCAAACGGTAGAAACCGTATTGTCTGCTGCTGTGCGGCGCACGGGAAACATCGTACCACGGTACAAAAATGGTTGTCTAGTTATAGAAAAGGAGGAATAGAAAAATTATTATTCCAGAAACCTCGTTCGGGAAGACCAAAAATAATGAATCCTGAAACTATAGAGAAGTTATCAAAGGAATTGCAAGACCCAGAAGGATTCAGTAGCTACAAAGAAGTACATCAATGGTTGACAAGCTGCTGTGAAGTAAAAGTGGCATATCGGACAGTACACCAGTGGACAAGATATCGGCTAAAAGGGAAATTAAAAGTCCCGCGTCCCGTGAGTGAAAAACAGAAAAGTTGCGAGTAGTAGAAGAATTTTAAAAAAACTGTCATCTCTAATCAAAAGCAGTCGCTCGTCAGAGTGAGAGCTTTTTAAAGCCGTGGAAAAAAGTGCGATATGGGAGTGAAGATGAAAGTCGGATGGGGTTACATACAATTCAGAGAAGAAAGTTAACTCATCGCGGAATCAAACCGCAAGGAAAAGTACAATGGGATTTTATTTATATGTGGCTGTACGGAGCAGTAGAGCCGCTAACAGGAGAAGGATTTTTTTACGAGTTTACTCATCTGGACTAGGGAATTTAACGGCTGACGATTGACATAATCAATCAAGACTTCATTTTCTTGAAAATATCCAGCATAAAAGCTGTCATGAAGCCGAACAGCTTTATAATCAAGCCAGTGACACCCCTCCCCTTTTGGTCCTCTAATCCGAACTTTCCCTCCGTCTACGCTGGTTTCTTTAATGGGAAATTCGGCTCTTGGTTCAACCAATTGTTGGTTTTCTACCAATCTATGTAAAGTGGTATGACCTATCTTAACTCCCGTCTGTACTTCAATTTCTTGGGACGCCTTGGAATATGATAAGTTGGCTACTTGTCGCAGGCAGCATTTTTCAAAAAATGGAGCTAATTGAGTCGATTTTTTGAGGTTTAATTGTTCCGCTTGTTTGTCAGTTATTGTTAACTCACCCACACAGCTTTTTACGGTGCGGGGACGTCCTTTTTCTGTTCCCGTTGTTTCTTTGATAAAAAAAAGCGACTTGGGGTCCCACCATTTCAAGCCATTGTTTTCTAAGGTGTCTTTCTATGCTTTCTTTCGCTATCTAATGCCTCGGGGGGAGTGTTTTTATATAAAGTTTTGGCAATTTCAGCAGTATAGGCTTCTAAACGTTCTTGTTCGTCCGGTGTCATGTTGGATTCCTAAAAATTATTCCTTGACTATTGTAACTCTTGAGCCATTCTATTATTCGCCGAATATAAAATAACTCATTGACCCTAAAACCGATTTTTCGGCAAAGTTCTAGTAGGGAGGTTGAAAAATTTTACAAAAATATCATACTTCTGCATATTTGCAAAACCGGGATGCTCCCTTTCATAACTCTTTAAATCTCAGTATACCGTCTTAGTGTGCTTTTACTGTTTCAGCCTGCCTACAGTCCGGAAGTCAACCCAATAGAAAGACTCTGGGGATATATAAAAGAACAATTGAAATGGTTGAGGTTTGAACAAATAGAAGAGTTAAGAGCGGCGGTGCAAAAAGAGTTAAAAAAGTTGACTAATGAATTCATTGCTTCTTTGACGGGATGGCAATTTATTTTAGACGCCATATTTGTAGCAGGACTTTAGGAAAATAGTATTAGTTTCGGGCATAAATTAACAGCGATAGAGCAGGAAATTATTACTGGACAATGTTAAAATAATAGCGTTATGGTAAACTGTAGTAACGAGCGAATAGGGACAGTATATGGGAGAGCTTTCGATCGTGAAGTTAGTGGAAAAACACATTATTTCTCGCCACCACTGGAACGCAAATGCTTTGGGGATACAGGGCGTGGTAGTACAGAAAGTTCGGGTTACTCCTTACAAAACCGTTCGATAAAGCAAGTGAGATATTTGTCTATCAAACCTGTAACTATTATTGGCATGAAGAGGCTAGGCTATGGAGTTATCTACTACCACCACCACCACCACGATAGATGGCAACCGCATTCAAGAGTACGCCAAGAAGCTACGCCAGAGTAATTTTTTAGAAACTTTGGCCTTGAATGTAGCAATGGGGATTCATGCCGAAATTACTAAAAGGGATGAAACATTAGAAGGCTTTAGTCATAAGTGTGTTGATGAACTCGAAAAATTTCTCAAAGAGCAGATAGTTGATGATGCTTTCTACTTGACAAAAGCAGAGGAAATATTAAATCATCTGACCCTCTGGCTTCAGGCAGGTAGAACCGAGGAAAATTTATGGAAAAACGTGGCACTTGATTCAGCTTTAATTTTTCTAGAGCCACTCGATTTATCCAATCGGACACTAGATGAGTTAACCGCTATGCTGGGGCTGGCTTCAAAAACAGTTCCCGCAACCGAACCCCAGGTATTTATCAGCACCACAATCACTCAAATACTCACCTCAGCCCCTCCTAGAACGGCTTGCAAGTCCTTATTACGAATTTGGGATTGGCAAGAAGATGCCCATAAAAATGTGTTTTTTCGAGATAATTACAACACGGGTTTTGTTAAGTTAGCCTTAAAGGATAAAGACCCAGTTACTAAAGAATATTTTTACTTTACAGGCAAGGCCGCCTGGGGAATTATTGAGGAATTTGGCAATTTGGGGAAAGATACTGCCAAACTCCACTGTTTACTATCTGCCTATGTTTTTCAACAAGCTGTGCCTTGGAGAACTGAAATTAAGCTAGCTGGAACTGGGAAAAATGGTGGCACTAACCTCATAGACTTAATGGGTTGGGGTGAGCGTAAAGATATGACCACTTCCCAGAAGTTACTCAGGATAGAGCAATGCCTGAAGCTTCTGAGAAGGCTGGACGCTACCATTAAATGGAATATCGGGAAGCTAGGATGCGATATGAATTCCCTCATTTGGGACGTTGCTGTGGAGCGCTACGGGCAGCGTAACATTTTCACAGATGAAATTGATGAACCAACAGAAATAGTAGCCTTCATTCGGGCGGGTAGATGGGCTGAGTTTTTCTTTAATAAACCTGGCAAGAATGCCAGACCTCCAGTTGCCTTATATGAATTTGGTTGGATTTCAGAAGCGACGCTCAAAATGAACCCGTATCATGATGAGCTAGCATTCTTAATTGCCATCAATATAACAACAGAAAGCGCCATTCATACAAATGGGAAATACACGGTTAAGACCGTGCTAGAGATGGTGATGCCGAAAAATGAGATTGAATTAGCCCGTAAGGATCATCGCTACGCTGGTAAGCTGAAGCAACGTTGGGATAAAGCCTTAATGCAGCTAGCTGAGTTAGATTGGCAGATTATATATGACTCTGAAACCTACCCAGAATGGTTGCCTCCTGGAAGTACAACAGGTAAACCCAAAGATTGCAAAAAAAGAATTATTGATTTACTGCTAGAAGCTGGCGTCACCATCAAGCCTCCCGGTAAAATTCCTGCCTTGATAGCTGCTAAAAAATCAGCATCTTTGCCCCGGAAACGGAAATCAGCATTTGCTGCCCCGTTAGAGTGGGAACCGATACAGAAGGCTTGTGAAGCAAAGGATTGGACGAAGCAAAGAGTCATCGCCGAAAAGCTGGGCATATCTCAGCAGCTAGTCTCACAGCTTCAGCGCGGCAAGCCAATTAGCCCCAAAACCGCCGCCCACCTCAAAAAAATCTTGCCTAAAGTGCTACCAGAATTGTCAATCTAGCTTCCCGTCCCCTTGACCCCAACTCCAGCCCCAAGCTTAGTAAGGCTGGAGTTTTGCGTAGTAAGGCAAAAATGACCTCAAAATCACCTTCAAACTTTTACCAGGCAAGGCTTATGACTTTACTACTGACACACCCGGATCTAGTGACAAAAACACCCGGATCTGGTGACAAAAACTCCCGGATCTGGTGACAACTCAATTTTGAAACTCTTGACTAGCAAGCATTTCAGAACCTTACTACGCGCGGATTAACGATTAATTAATTATCTTTGATCGGCGTGCAAGCAGCGATTTTCAGAACATGAGACAAAGGGATGTTCCCCACTCAAGGAATAGCCCGGTGAAGATTTATCGAGATAGCACAGGCATTGACCTTCAAAATCAGTCCTCACAGAGACTCATAGTCCACTTAACCCCATCTGACCCGTTCATGAGGCGCTCTGGCGGTAGCCAGATTCGGGTGCAACTTGGAGTGCCTTTCGCATTGCTACTAGGCCAGAAGGTCAACACAGCCAACATGGGGGTGCGTTATGGTCTTGTCTAAGTCCGCCCTCACTGAATGGCAAGAAAGCGGCGTAGACTCCGCCATCTTCACCCTCAACGTGCAAACTCTTAGTGGCGACGCCCCCTACGCCTACCTCCTCTACGAAATTAACGCCGCCTCCGGCAGAGTCCACCCCGACGCACAATGGCGGTGGGCCAGAAAACACTACAGCCACATTGAGCACGGTGGTTGGTGGTGTTCGGGCCTTGACCCCCTCAACAACTGGCAGCCCATGTATTGGGGCTGCTTCAAACCCTATCAGCCCCGCAACAGCTTCGACCCAAACGGTAAAACCAAGCCCGTCAAATACGAACACCCCCCCAAAACCCCCACCAGAGCCTTCTTCCTGCAAGTCCCAGACCACATCTGGGCAAAAGTTGCAGAACGCCACGGCGTCCCCATCGACCTAGAGGATTTGGGAGAGGGGGGGAGGGGGAGCAGGGGAGCTCTTGAGCAGGGAGGCAGAGGGGGAGAGGGGCAACACGGGCTAGGGGCAGCACGGGCTAGGGGCAGAGGGGAGATGGAGGACGAAAATCTCCCCCTCTCCCCCTCTCCCCGGCTCCCTCTCCCCCAAACCCGCCTCAATTCTGGCAATGGGTGTGGGACAACAACATCCCCGTCACCATCGTCGAAGGCGTAAAAAAAGCCGCCTGCCTGCTCACAATGGGCTACGCGGCCGTTGCCCTCCCCGGCGTCACGATGGGCGTCAGAACCAAGAACGCGCTAGGGGAGAAGTGCAACCCCTATCTCATCCCCGAACTCCAACACTTCGCCACCCCAGGGCGGGAAATCTACATCGGCTTCGATCGCGACAGCAAGCACTCTACCGTCCTCAACGTCAACCGCGAGATTGACAAACTCGGCCGCCTGTTCACCACCGCCAAATGCTCCGTCAGCGTCATCACTCTGCCGGGACCGGAGAAAGGCATCGACGATTTCGTGGTAGCCAGAGGCGAGGATGCGCTCATTGCCCTCAAAAACGCAGCACGAGGCTTCCAATTTTGGCAGGATAGGGAATCATGGCTTTTAACCTATCCCGCGTCTTTAACGCTAAATTCTCGCTATCTGGGAGAACTCCCCTATCCAGAGGCCGGCTTAGCCTGCATCAAATCCCCCAAAGGCACCGGCAAAACCCGCTCCCTCGCCCACCTGGTTTCCCACGCCCTCAACACGGGCGAACGCCGCGTGCTAGTCATCACCCACAGGATTCAGCTCGGCCGCGCCATCTGCGCCGGGTTGGGAATCAACTACATCGACGAAACCAAGAACTCGCCGGAAGGCAAATTATTCGGGTACGGCTTGTGTGTAGACAGCCTCCACCCCCACTCAATGGCCCGTTTCAACCCCGAAAACTGGTCTGGGGCGATCGTCCTCATTGATGAGTGCGAACAAGTCATCTGGCACGCCTTGAACTCCAGCACCTGCCGCGAAAACCGCGTCGCCATCTTGCAAACCCTGCAAGAACTCATTCGCACCGTCTTAACCACCGGCGGCTTAATCGTTGCCCAGGATGCTGACTTATCTGATTGCGCGATCGACTACTTGAAGGCGCTTGCTGGCATCCCTCTCGAACCTTGGATTGCCGTCAACGAATGGAAACCTAAAAAAGAGCGGGACGCGATCTTGTACGCCACTCAAAGTCCCGCACCACTATTCGCTCAAATGGAGCAAATTCTGTCGCGAGAAGTCACCGGCTGCGACCTTGAAAGTCGCGCCCTCTGCTGCCCGCTCGATCGAGATAAGCCTCACATTATGGTTGCTGAAGACTCCCAAAAAGTCAAAGGAAAATGGTCGTGTCGCAACCTAGAAACACAACTGCAAAAACGATTTCCAGACAAGCGCATTCTCAGGATTGATAGCGAGTCAGTAGCCGAACCCAACCACCCCGCTTGTGGCTGCGTTGAGAATCTTAATGCCACCATTCAAAACTACGACATCATCATCGCTAGCCCCACCATTGGCACAGGAGTTAGCATCGACATTCGCGGTTATTTTGCAGCGGTATTCGGCATTTTCAAAGGAGCAATTGCCGTCAACGATGCCCTGCAAAGTCTCGCTCGCGTCAGGGATGAAAATGTTCCAATCTTTGTCTGGACTGCGCCCTTTGGCATTGGCAAAATTGGCAACGGCAACGCTTCTTATCGAGCTCTCCTCGCTTCCCAGCAGAAGGTTATCAAAGCCAACATCCGCTTGCTGCAAGGAGTTGACTTCGACATCGACGCGGCCCACGACCCGGTTCACCTGAGAACTTGGGCAAAAATGGCTGCTAGAATTAATGCCGGAATGTGGCATTACAGGGAGGCGATTAGGTACAGCCTAAAAGCTGAAGGGTTTCAGGTAAAACTGTGCCGAGAAAATCAGCTAGAACAACTCCTTTTAGAGGGATTAGCGCAGCAAATAGCAGCCAGCGCGGTTAAAAACTGGAAGCTATTGCAGCAGGTTGCCCAGAAGGTTGATGCTGGGTTAAATGAATTAAATCTCCGAAATGTTGGAGCTGCTCTGGCTAAGAAAGAGGCTGAGTCAATTCAGCGAGAGAACAGCAGGGTAGAAGCAGATGCTGTTGCTGATGCTCCTGATATTACTCTGTCTGAGTATCTGGAGTTGAAGGACAAGCGCTCCAAGACTCGGGGCGAACTCAATCAAGAGCGCAAGTACCAACTGCAAGAGACTTATGGGGTGTCGGTGACGCCCGAGCTGAAATTGAAGGACGACGACGGCTGGCTGCCTCAAATTCGCCTGCATTACTATTTGACCCATGACCCAGAGTTTGTCAGGAAACGAGATAAAAATCACTTGGCGGGGCATCAAGAAAGGGGTCAAGGGAAGGTTTGCCCGCAAGATTTGCGCTTCCTGAAAGCTTCTGTGGAAGCTCTCAAGAAGTTGGGACTGATGGAGTTCTTTGACTCAGACAGGGAGTATCGAGGGACTGACCCGGAGGTGATAGCCTTTGCTCAAAGGGTCAAGCAGTATTCTGCGGACGTGAAGGATTTTCTGGGTATCAGCGTCCACCCTAATGCCCAGCCAATGGAGGTGGTTCAGTACGTTTTGAAGGGGAAGCTGGGCTTTACCCTGCGACTGGTTCGCCAAGAAAGGTCGGAGGAACGAGATGCTTTGGGCAAGTCTAAGCGCATTCGAGTTTACCAGTTCCATTTCCCCAACGACGGCAGGTCGGCGATTTTTGCAGCTTGGCAGCAGCGGGATGAGAAGACTATCTCTTTGGCAGAAGCTGCGGCTCCTTGTTTGGAAGCGATTCCTGGCGACACAGGGTCGGATAAGAATATAAATATATCGGAGGCTGTGCCACCAGCAGAGGAAGCTGCGATCGCAGGACACTCATTGAAAGTGGGCGCGCTAGTGCGGTTTGCTGGTGAGGTTCAAAAATATGTGGTTAAAGCTGTCTCAGGCGCTCGAGTGATGGTGAAATCGTTGCTTTCGGGTGCGATCGTCCACACTTATGCTTACCGCTTGGAACTGGCGGATGGAGGAGCTTGGTGAAAACGCTGCCAAAAAATGCGATTGGCGTTGCTGAGTCAAGGTATGATAAATAGAGAGAGAGAGAAATGAATCAAAGTAACTAACCGCAAGTTAAAATCTATGGAATGTATTGAATGTAAGTCAACTCACGTCAATAAAAATGGGCATAAAAAAGGCAAACAGAACTATATTTGTGTCGATTGTGGTCGGCAATTCCTAGACTGCTATCAAACCCATCAAGGTTATGCTCCAGAAATCAAACAGGAATGCCTCAAAATGTATGTCAATGGTATGGGATTTCGAGCCATAGAGAGAGTCAAAGGTGTTCATCATACAACAATTATTAATTGGGTTAAGCAGGTGGGAGCATTACTGCCAACGGCTTACGACCCAGAAATAATTCCCTCTTGTAGGAGAACTAGATGAATTAGAAACATTTGTGGGCTTAAAAAAAAAGTTTGGCGATCGAGGGCAGTAGACCACTTTAGGACAGGTATTTTGGGGTGGGTACTAGGAGACTGTGCGTGCCAAAACATTTGAGCCTTTATGGGAGGCGCGTTAGTCAATGGCAATGCTATTTTTATGTCACCGATGGCCCGAAAGTTTATCCAATGTTTATTCCCGCAGGAGACTAAATTATTTGTAAAATTTACATGACCCGAGTTGAAGGTAAAAACACAAGATTAAGACATCCGGATAGCTCGACTGCACAGAAAAACTCTGTGTTATTCTAAATTAGACAACAAGTTGCTGAGATATTCTATTAAGTTACTAATTCATTATCTGAAATTCGATGATGTGCCGATTCCCTATTTAAGTAATTATTCATTTTAAGCAGTATTCAATCCCCTCTATTTATACGTCATACCTCTATTCAGCAACGCCAGCGCAGCCGCATTTGGGAGCCACCGTCAATCTATTTTGGATTTGAGATTTGGGATTTTGGATTGAAGAATCAAATCCGTTGGCATCGGAATTATTCATCTCTCTCTTTTCTTCCTCTGCGCCTGCGTAGCGGCCTCTGCGTTTAAGTCATTCCGAAACAACCGTAAACGATATCAAACGTTCTGCAATGGCATCGCCAACGCGCAAAGCATTCGCCATAATCGTCAGTGTCGGGTTGACTCCAGAATTGGAGGGGAAAAAGCTACCATCAACGACATAAAGGTTATCAACATCGTGGGTGCGGCAGTTGAGGTCTAATACTGAGGTTTTGGGGTCGCTACCAAAGCGGCAGGTGCCACATTGATGGCCCACAGCTTGCAAAGGAATGTTATTGCGGGGATAGAGGCTAAACGGGATGACGTGCATGGCATTTCGCTCGATCGACTTTAGCACCGATGTCCAGCGATGAACCAGGCGATCGGCAGCTTCAGTATTATTCAGGGTGTAATCCAGGTGTAACTTGTCACCGACAACACGCACGCGATTGTTAGGGTCGGGCAAATCCTCGGTTTGCAACCACCACCCCACGGATCGTTCAGCCATCAGGTGGAGTTCAAAGCCTGGAATCAATTTCACGTAGGGTGCTAAAAGTGGGGGCGCTTCCGCCGGAATCATATCTGGTAGCACATTTCCGCTATTTTGCACCATGCCCATAGGGTAGGGAAAATCCGGTTCGCCCCAGTAGAAGTCGTTAACGGCGATCGTCTTTTGAAAGTTGGCTTGGTTGGGTTCAGTATGAATTGATAATAGTGCGATCGCGTGATGTTTCATAAAATTGCGTCCCACCCGATCTGAACTGTTCGCCAGTCCATTGGGATGCTTCTCATTAGCCGATCGCAGCAGCAAGCCAGCGGAATTAATAGCCCCACAAGCCACTACGACAATATCAGCAGAAAACTGATACAACTCGCCGTTGACATCAGTTTCAACGGCAGTCACTTCTCGCCCAGACGCGCTAGTGTGCAGCTTGAGGACTTTGGCATTCGTCATCAGCGTTACGTTAGAGTACGCCTCGCGAGTGGGACGAATGGCATTAACTTCGGCATCGGCTTTTGCACCCACCAGACAGGGATAGCCGTCAAAAGTATCGCAGCGAATGCAGGGACTTTTAGTGCGATCGCTCTCGTTGAGCTTCAGTCCCAATGGTAGATGAAACGGGTAGTAGCCCAGCTTGTGAATGCCATCGGCGATCGTCTGCATATCCAGCTCATGACTCACCGCAGCATAGGGATAGGGCTCACTGCAAGGCGGTTCCGTGGGGTCTTTGCCTCGCTCTCCATGAACATCGTACAGCTTTTCTGCCTGAGTGTAATAAGGCTCAAAGTCTTGATACTTGAGTTCCCACTCTGGGGAAATACCGCCCTTGTGGATTACCTGCTCAAAATCTCGCTCTCGCAGTCGTAGCAACGCTGCCCCATACAGTTTAGTATTTCCACCCACCCAGTAGCCCGTCTGCGGACGAAACGCCTTACCGTCTTTGTCGTACCAGTGTTCGTCAGTGTGATAGCGTTCCTTTTGGTAAACTTCTTTTGCGTTCCAATTGTCTTTTTCACGAGGCAGAAAATCACCTCGCTCTAGCACTAAAATCTTTTTACCTGTGGGTGCCAAGCGGTGAGCTAGTGTGCCTCCACCTGCTCCTGTCCCGATGATGATGACATCGTAGTGAGTTGTTGTCGTTTTCATGGCAATTTTTTCCATTGCTGCGATCGCTGAAGTCATATCAATTCCGGTTACACCGTCAGGTGATTGTTGACTGTTGAGTGTTTCGACATTTGAACAATTTTGAGCAGCAGGATTATTTGTCGTAAATTCGGCGGTGATAATCGCTCTTGCGATAGATTGTTTGATTCAGGTTATAACTTAAACTCAATAAAGTCGTCTGTCTGATGGCTTATTATTACAAAAACTCCTTCAAATTTTCGTCAAGAATTAAATTCGGAATTACTCATCTCTCTCTTCTTTTCCTCTGTGTACTCTGCGCTCTCTGCGGTTAAATCATTCCGATCCAACCGGAATAATTGATATGAGCTGTAATTGCCGCTAATTAAACGACAATTAGCCAGAACTCAAAGCTGCAATCATCGCACCTCAACATTTGTTAAAAGGCAGAAAATAGCCATGCCTGAAACCATCGAAATCTATGACGATCGCCTGCGTCGGCTGGTGCGCCCAGATGCCTCGCTCCAAAAGCTGGCTAACGGTGCCGTTCATAGCGAGGGTCCCGTTTACTTCCACGAAGATGACAGCGTGGTGTGGAGTGATGCTCACGGCAACCGCCTGTTGCGCTGGAGTGCCCGTGATGGCGTGAGTGTGCTGCGCGACCCGTCCGACTATCAAAGTGGTAATTACCGCGACTTGGAGGGTCGTCTGGTCGCTTGTTCGTCGGGTTCTCGCGCGATCGTCAGACGCGATCGCGACGGTCAGTGGAAGGTTTTAGTAGACCGTTATCAGGGTAAGCGCCTGAACAGCCCGAATGACCTGGTAGTGAAAAGTGACGGCACGATTTGGTTCACCGACCCTTCTTACGGCATCACTGATCCCAACCAAGGGTACGGTGGCGAACAGGAACAACGTGGATGTTTCGTGTACCGCTTTGACCCAGCGACGGGTGACATCGATGCGATCGTAACAGATATGGTGCGCCCTAACGGACTCGCTTTCAGTCCCGACGAAAACCTGCTGTACGTATCCGATACCGCTGCTTTCAACATCCCCGATGGGCCTCATCATATCCGCGTGTACGAGGTCGTAAACGGTAGGCGTGTAACCAACGATCGCGATCGCGTATTTGCAGTCATCGATCCGGGTCAACCCGACGGGTTGCGCGTGGACGAGTACGGCAATATCTTTACTAGCTCTAAGGATAGCGTGCAGGTGTATGCGCCCGATGGCACTCGCTTAGGGAAAATCTTAGTGCCGGAGACTTGTGCTAACCTCACCTTTGGTGGAGTGGAGCGCGATCGCCTGTTTATTACGGCAGGCACATCTTTATATGCGATCGACCTCAATACTCGTGGCGTTCAGCGACCTTAATAGCTTGCTAAGAGCGCCCTACTATGCTAAAGCACCATGCTAACGCGATCGCAGTTTGCTCAACATTTACTAACACAGCTTTCGATTCTTACAGTTCCAGCTTGCAGAAATACAGGTAAGTATCCATACCATTCATCCAAATTTAAAGGAGAAAAAAATGTCAATCAATAAACGAATTCCGGCAGAGCAATGGGTAGAGTTTTGCGATACGTTTACAAATGGTAACAAGGGACGTTTGATTGTGCTTGAAGTGCTCGAGCCGGAACTTGGGGATCAAACCCCTGTTAAAGATCAGCCACTATGGTCATTGGTCTACGATCCTGTCGGTAAAGGGAATGACTTAACCATTGAGATCGGACTTAATGAAGTTAGCTACGGTCATACAATTGATGTTCCCAATGAATTGTGGCAAGAACAAGACGATAACGGCAAGGCTATTGCTTTAGAAATTAAAGCCGAGGGTGGAAGTCAAACGATTATGCGGCTGCTCTAAGTTGCGAATTCTACATCATTTAATTCTCACGACAAAACAGGTAGTTTTTATCAAAATCATGACTCGACTTATTTAGGAGGAAAGACGTGATTAGAAAATAACTGTATTGCCGCTTGGCTGGTTCCGCCCGCATCATTTGTAAGAGGATATTTTAAAAGTCCGGTCAGGTATAATTTAGCCCTTCTAATTGGGCTTAGCTGAGACGATCAATCAAGGTTTGGGTCCATACTTATAGCCTTTCTCAAAAAGATGAGGTATGACTGACAGCTTACATAACCACCCAGACGCTTGAGGGCCGGGGCCCAACAACGTCCGCGAATCTTTCGCTCGAACCGCTATATAGCCTTTCTCAAAAAGGTGAGGTACGAATTTTGACCTGGAAAGCTTGAAAATACAGGGTTTCTGTATACCTCATTTATCTGAGAACTGCTATATAGCAATCCTCGCATCAGTCGCAAAATCGAGCGAGACCAGAATCCTTGCAGTGCGAGCCAGAAAGCTCGCGTATAATGCAAGCAAATCATTGAGGATTGCTATAGATGCTTCTTTGTGCCAACTATGAGGTAAAACGACCCTTTTAAAACATCTTCTAACACAATTAAATTTAGAGACGAAGAGTCAAACCTGATAATGATTTACAAATTTGTTTTTGGCTTGGTGCTGAACTTTCTATTAACTCCTAACATTTCATCTAATCTCCCAGAGCTAAGTCCAAACCTACTCAGTTCGCTCAATACTGTGTTCCCAGCCGGACTGCAAGGTGCGATGCTTTTAGTATTAAGAGTTAGTGTCGGTGTATTGTTCCTGCTGCACGGCTATCCTAAAATAACGCATCTTCGACAGTGGGCTGATTTACTGAAAATGCCGATCTTTCTTTGCTTTCTATCAGCAGCATCGATGTTGGGCGGCGGGATTTGCCTAATTCTGGGATTTCTTACTCTATTAGCGAGTCTACCAATTCTCGGCTCGATGGTATTTGCAATGGTTTTAGAAATTGCACAAGGGTTGCCTTTTGTGGCTCGCGATCCCTATTTAATTCCTGAAGAACAGTATCAGGGGCCTTTAGGGAAAGGCGAACCGCCAAGCTGGGAAAAGGCGTTTATGTATTGTGTCATGCTGATTGCGATCGCGGTTTTAGGCCCAGGTGCGTATTCGCTGGACGCTCTGATTTTTGGACGGTGAACCCACGCTTACCTTTCAGATGTATTCTATGTCAAGCTTTTTAAATTAATCATTGCTAACAATAGTCCGGACAGTTTTCAATCACTAACGGCAGAATGCGGGTTTCAGCCTTCTCAGTGAGGTGAAATGCTAACGGTAGAATGAGGGTTTCAGCCTCGGTCTCAAAAACTGTCCGGAGTATTGATTGCTAAAGAATATGTTAAAAAACTTTTTTGTCTCATCACTGGTATCAGCAGTTAATTTAATTTAAAGAGGTAGCCTAGTAATGCCATCTGACCATCGACAATCTCTCAACTGGCTGTTGCAGCAGTTTCAGCCCTTGCCCGGTAAGCCTGACATCCTCTACGGCTTGCGTACCCTTTTGGTAGTGAGCGGGCCCATTGCAGTTGGATTCATTACAGGTCATCCGGCTGCAAGTACGATCGCGGTGATGGGAGCCATGTTTGTTGGGATGGTCGATACGGGTGGAGCCTACCGCCAAAAAGCGACTGTCATGCTCGCAGCAACCATTGGCGTTACTGTCGCCTTGCTAATCGCAAATCTGGTTAGTAGTAACCTTTGGCTGGCTATTCCAACCACTTTCTTAGTGATGTTCATCGCTGGCTTAGCTGGTCTGTTTGGTACGATCGCCGGGACGGTTAGCCTGGTTACATCAACTATGTTTATCGTCTCGCTAGCAAAATTCGCTTCGTTCCCAGATTTATCTACTGTTTTTCTTCAATGCGCGCTGTGCCTAGCTGGAGGTGTCTGGGCGATGGTGTTATCTCTAGGATTGTGGGTGTTACGCCCTTATACACCAGCGATCGAGGCAGCCAGCAGTTGTTATGCGACATTGAGCAAATTTTTGCAAATGGCAAGCGAGATACCATTAACTCTGGAGGAGCGTCAGAAGTGGGCAGAGCAATTCTTACAAGGTCAAGACAGCGTAATACAGGATTTGACCTCTGCCCGGAGTGTTTGGGGTGCTGTGTGGACGGGCCGAGAAACTGCTGATTTGCGCGGCAATCAGTTACTCGTCTTAATTGAGGATGTCAACCAAATTACCAATTCTGTTGTAGCACTGGTGGAACTGTTAGCGATCGCCTCTTCTCGTCCCTTATTCCACCAGCAGTTACACAGAGAAATTCAGCAAGTGCTAGAAGCATCGGCAACGGGTCTGCAAATCTTGTCAGATGCACTTGCTAAAGGAAAGAATGTTGTTCGCTTGGGAGATATAGATCGGGCGATCGAGGCACTAGAATACCAATGGCAAGTCATACACTCTCAAGTCCTGAATCAGGCGAGTTTGGCTCACGCAGATGACTATGCTGACTTAGTAAGTATTGGCAAGATTGTAGCTAGTCTCAAAGCCCTAGCAGAACAAATTCATACCGATGCGGAAATTGCCACAGATTTACAACGAGGAGAAAGGCGCAGCATCGCCCAGCTAAACATTTATCCCCCGATAGAGCCACAGCGTTCTTCAATCATTGACACGCTGCGGAACAATCTCACGTTTAATTCTGTTATTTTTCGTCACGCTTTGCGGCTGGCGCTAATAGTAACAACTGCCCAATTAGTAGCCTTGCTATTGCAAGTACCCACAGGCTATTGGGTAACACTCACTGCTGTAGTTGCCCTAAAGCCGAACTTTGGCGGTACTTCTCAGACAACTGTGCAACGGGTGATTGGAACCACATTAGGGGGCATCTTTGGCATTTGCCTGGTCATACTTATCCACAATCCAGTGGCAATATTAGTCTGTCTTCTGATACTCTTAGTCACTGCTATGTCGGTGCGATCGCTAAGCTACGGCATCTTTATCACTCTCCTTACTCCCGCAGTCATATTGCTACTGAATATGACGAGTCAAGGCGGCTGGGAGATTGGAGTATTACGCATTGTCGATAGCTTAATTGGAGGCATTTTAGCATTACTCGGCAGCTATTTGTTATTCCCCAGTTGGGAGCGATCGCAACTTCCGGCACAACTGGCAACAACGATTCGCTCTAATCTCGCGTACTTTCAACAGGTTGCAGCTAGCTATATCAACCCAGAACAAAAGTGCTCTACTGAAACTATCAGAAACCTGCGTCATCAAGCGGCATTAGAGAATGCAAATGCTGCTGCTGCGGCTCAAAGGTTATTCAGCGAACCCCGTCACGTTCGAGGAGAAGTAGAACCGATCGCGATGCTAATACTTTACATTCGTGCTTTTTTCAGCTCAGTTACAACCCTAGCAGAACATCAGCAGAAATTTAGCGGAGAGTACCAATTTGCAGATTTCCAACGATTTACCGATGCGATTGTCCAAATTTTAGAGAACTTAGCAAATGCGCTGGAACAGGGAAACCCACCTCTAGCTTTACCGAGGCTAGATATTTATATCGAAGCAATTCACAACGATATTGAACAGTTACATATCACTAGGATATCAGAGTTGGCTACGAATCCAGGTTCTGTAACGTCAACGAGGCAAGCTGTTCGAGAACAAACTCCTGTTTCCACACAACTAGACCGAATTGCCCATGAAATGAAATGTCTGCATTGTGCGATCGATCGTTTGCAAGCATCTCTGCATGAGAGAGTACAACCAGTATCTAGTTCTAGCAAACGCTGAGAAAAGGTGTTTATGGACTGGCTGAGGTGGAGAGCGATCGCGATTTTAGGTCTGGGTGCGTATTCGTTGGGTGCTATCATTTTTGGAGGATGAATAAGTATCACTCATGCCTTACAATAAATAACCGTCAAGCCCTAGTTGTTAGAGGCATTAAATAAATGAAGATCATAGTGGAAGATGACTCAGAATTTAACGAGAGATTTGGGGGTATAGAAGTCTACAGGCCTCGAAATTTTGGTAAGTTAAAACTTCGTATTGAGTCTGAGGCACACTTGCGTTCAGCATTCTCCCCCGGTATTTACTCCGAGCCAGAAGAAATCAATAAGATTCTGTTACATCAGTTTGCGTTTTATTCAAAAAAGTTTGAAGAAATTATTCCAAAATTAGCTTCACATAACTTTATTGAGTTTGTTCTTTTTCAATTTGACCAAGCATCGGTTATTGAAGATAAGTATAAGCATGGGCAACTTTCCGAGCCTGAAGCATCTAGATGGAGAAAGTTAGGTTCAATATTCAGGAGAGCTGTAAAATACCTTGCTGAACGCATTGTTCTATTACAACCGGATGAAACACCTGATAGTCCGGAAGAGTTTCTTAGATCACTGCTTGATGAAATATGGATTGCCGCAGAAGAGATGGTCGATCTTTATCTAGTCAGCGATCAAACTTTTATGGTTTTTCCAGAACATACAACTTTTGAAATATATCCTGAAGGTAGTTTCGATCTTTGGAGCATAGATGTACAGAAGGAATGTGATATACAGGAAGCGGTCAGACGTGATACAACAAACCAGCGTTCTGTTATCGGAGCAGATGCAAGTTTTATCATCGATATTAGCATTCATAATCAAATTATTGGCAATGCCCTGAAGGAAACAATTGGTATATCTTATCAAGAAGTGATAAATTTACTAATCATCGTAATACGGGATTCGATGCCAGCACCAGAAGAGCGTTTTCCTGTTTTGTTCCTACATCGCTCTAACTTAGTTGAGACGTTGCATCAGTACACAAAGCTGCCAAGAGAAGCTATTGAAATTGTCCTAGACAGCTTCACAATACGAAAAGTTGACATGGAATCAGAAGGTAGAGCAGTTTGGAAACCTAAACAGGAATACCGTTCTCTTCGACGTGGATTTTTTGAAATGCCACATCCCACTGGAACTCATCTTGCATTTGCTAGAAGCATGGCTCTAGAGTCTTTAAATCAGCTTGCTAGGAATGTAGTGTTTAGACAGATTCCATCAGAATGGAAAAGTCAAACAGTTGATGCAGCCATTGCAAGCCTTTCCAATCAATCAGGAAGTTGGTTTGAAACTGTTGTAGAAAAAAATCTAAAACTTATTGGATTTATTGGATTGAGGTCTGTAAAAAAGCAGATTGGAAGTCAGGATAATGCTATTAGAATCCCTAGAGAAGTTGGCGAAATAGATTTTTTGGGTTACTCCGAAAGCGAAAAAATAATACTCATAGCTGAATGCAAAATGGTTCAAGGAGGTTTTGAAGGGAAGTTTTTTCGAGATGACATAAAAGATTTTATTACTTCTAAAAAATCATATTTAAAGAAGTATAGCCGTAAGGTTAAATGGTTGCAGGAGAACATGGATATTGTAATAAATGCCCTGAATTCAACTAGACTCTATAGCGCACCTATCCAACCCTTGGCAATTGCAACAGCAATCATAACTTACTACCCAACAATCGTTCAGTGTTTTATCGAGGAATATCCTTGTGTGAGTATCACGAACTTGATGCTTGATTATAAAGAAAAGGGTGAATGGCCATATACAAAAGGTTTATTCCGCAATCAGTAATACACCATGTCCGTCAGGGTCTTTAACCAAGCAACCTTGACGATAAGGACAGCAGCTTTCTGTAAACTCCACAACCCGCGACGACACAATCTCAACACCATTCTGCCACAATATCTCCGCAGCCTGCTCAATGTCGTTGACAACTAGCTCAATTTGCATATTGGCAATATCGTAACTTTTCCAGTCACTCGGCATCGGACGACTATTTGGAGGCACAAGATAGTCTAGCAGTTCAATACCTAAACCGCCTCGATTAGGTCGCAGTGCTGTAATTCGGACTTCAACTTCTTCTGGTAAATTATCAAGTCGAGCTTGCGTTTCACCTTGGTTGAAACTGCCACCCTCAACTTGCATTCCCAGGAGGTCGCGGTAAAATTTTAGACTCTGCTCGGTGTTGCTAATCGCGATCGCACTATGGTCGATTCCTAGAAACAAGCGATCGCTCTTGTGATGCCACTTGTCTTGCCCTTTATCATCAGGAAACCAAATTAACTCTAAAGGGTGGCGATCGCAGTCTTTGAACTTGAAGGCTCGTACACCAGCAGATGCTTTATTCTCGGCTGGTATCGTCTGCGGTTCAACTGAAATCGGGTCAATTGGAAACGATCGCAAATGAGCATAAGCCCGATCCATATCACTAACTGCGATCGCCAAATGTTGAAACCACAAATCATTACTTTGTGAATCCTTGGGAAGAGGTTTTCCCTCAATATTGAGGTACTGCATCAGCTCAATGAGTTCATCTCCAAGCTGCAAGGTAACAATGCGAATTGTTGCCTCAGCCACGCCTAATAAGTCGCTGTAATCCTCTGTTTCAACCGTGATGTCTGAAACTGGTTCAAATCCTAGTGCTTGCGTATAGAAATCCTGAGAGCGATCGGCATCACTCACTGTTAATCCAATAGCACGAATCCGTTGTACCTGAATGCGATTCAACATAAAAATTTTGAGATTATCGAAAACGGCAAGCCTGCCCAATCGTCGGCGTTTCTTCAAGTTGTACAATCATCAGAACTGCGGGCACATCGCCGACAGTACCAGAAAGATGTCCCTTCTGTCCCTGCGCGTTGGCTTTAGTATTCTGGTCTTCTCCAAACGAAATTTCACCAACACCCATCTCCACTCGTTGGCCATCCATCGTCTCCACAAACCAGCGTCCCGATAGCGGAATAATCCACTGGGGTTTCGGATTTTCATGCCAAGTGCCAATCCAGCCAACAGGTTGCACCGTAAAGACGACGGTAGCACCAACTTGCTGCATCTGTTCGAGCCACTGAGGAGAGGCAGGTGGTGAAATACTCTTAAGAGTGAAGTCTTGAATTTGGCAAGGGGACTGGTGGCTGATGCCATCTTCGTCAGTCCAGACGTGCCAATAGTCGATCGTCGGGGGTGTTGGATGCTCGCGATCGCTCGATCGCGCTTCAGTTTGTTCGTGGGATGGAAGATGAGTCATAAAAATAAATTTCCTAGGACTTAAGAATTGACAAAAAACATTATCTATGTATTCTAGATCGTGCCATCACTGCTAAGGTTCGCCAAAATACGCTCGCGGACAACTAAAGTGAGTAGTTATTTATTAATTGCTATAACTGTCTTTGCTAGAGTATGTGAGATAAGCAACAAAACCAACAATCAGAATAGCTAAGACAATGCTGATCTGCCCCGTACCAAAACCTACTCCACCAACATCCTGAGATTTACCGATCCAATCTGCGAAGGAAGCGCCCAATGGTCTAGTCAGGATATATGCGAGCCAAAAAGCCCCGACCTCATTAAGTCCTGAGCGCCAGTATACGAGCGCTGGTAGAGCAAATAAAAAGGCAAACAATACACCTGATGTGAAGTACCCCAAACCCCAAGTTGATGCTGTCATATCACCTGCGGCTGTGCCAAGCGCAAATGTAGCCATAACGGTTGCCCAGTAAAATAACTCGCGCCGAAGTGTGTAAATATGATTAATCGATAAAGTTTTCTCGCTCATATACCAAACTGCAAAAATAATACTAAGTACGATGGAAAATCCTACAGTCGATAGGAGATACGAAACACCTAATACAACATGGATAGCATCAGCAGCCATTGTTCCGAATATAGCGACCATAATAATAGCTAACCAATAGACCCAGGGAATATATTTCCGTACTGAAAACTGTATTACTAAAGCAATCACTAATCCACTTCCCCCCAGAGCGACCGCAAAAATTGGGTTCATCTGATGGGCTAGGTAATCTGAAGTTGTTTCGCCCATTCCCGTAGTCAGCAACTTGATAATCCAGAAAAAAATGGTAACTTCTGGCAGCTTTTTGATCCTGCGATGCTGTGCAGATTGTTCTGTACTGTTTGGTTTTGGCTTCATATCTGGGTGGATTTTAGTTGCGGCTTTACTCAATATACAGCACTTTGCGTGACCAAGAGGTACAGCAACTTATACCTCTGTGAATCGTTTTTCTAGTTTACTTTGACTTGTGTGTACACGGTAGCCGTTGCAAGGGGTGACGGCAAAGCCGGGGGGTAGAGATTTGTAGTCATAGTTTCAAGAATTGGTATTAGGAGTAGGCAATCATGGTTTATCGTTTACCTGCTGAATCAATTTGGCAATTAGTGCTGTCCATCCAGTTTGATGACTTGCACCCAATCCAGCCCCGTTGTCGCCGTGAAAGTATTCGTAAAAGAGAATCAAATCGCGCCAATGGGGGTCTTGCTGAAATTTTGCAATACTACCGTAAACCGGACGCTGCCCATCTTGATTTTGCAAGAAAATAGCGATCGACCGTTTCTCCAAATAAGCCGCCACCTCCCAGAGATTGAGCATTACTCCTGAACCTGTTGGACACTCCACTGTGAAGTCATCGCCTAAGTAGTGATAGAACTTTTGCAAGGATTCAATTAGTAGAAAGTTAACTGGAAACCAGACCGGCCCGCGCCAGTTAGAATTACCGCCAAATTGGCCGCTAGTAGACTCAGCAGGCTCATAGTCTACTTGATAGCGAGTGCTATCCCAATCGAAGATAAAGGGATGCTCTCGGTGATAGCGGGAAACCGAGCGGATACCGTGAGGTGAGAGAAATTCATCCTCATCTAACAATCGTCGCAGGATACGGCGCAGCGCTTCGGGGCTAGTAATAGCAAGCAGGCGGCGATCGCCTTCTCCCTCAATGGTCATACAAGCAATGTTTTTTGCCAGTTCGGGACGGTTGTTGAGAAACCACTCAATTTTGTCTTTTAACCCCGGCACAATTTCTAACAAATCTGGCTCGATAGTATCAACTGCAAATAGCGGTATTAATCCCACCATTGAGCGTACTTTCAGTCGCACATCCTCTCCATTTGGTAAGTGCAAGGCATCGTAGTAAAAGCCGTCTTCGTCGTCCCAAAGCACAATTTTTTCAGGGCCTACATGATTAATAGCGTTAGCAATGTAGAGGAAGTGTTCAAAAAACTTCAACGTCATATCGCTGTAGCTTTCGTCCTCACGGGAGAGTTCCAGAGCGATCGCCAGCATATTTAATGAGAACATACTCATCCATGCAGTGCCGTCTGCCTGCTCTAAATATCCCCCCGTTGGTAATGGCTTGCTGCGGTCAAATAGCCCAATGTTATCTAGTCCGAGAAATCCTCCCTGAAACAAGTTTTGTCCTCGTAGGTCTTTGCGGTTTACCCACCAGGTAAAGTAGAGCATCAAGCGGTGAAACATTCGTTCCAAGAAGTTGCGATCGCCCTTTCCAACTCGTTTTTCCTCAATTTTGTAGACGCGCCACGCCGCCCATGCTTGTACCGGAGGATTGACATCGCCAAAAGCCCACTCGTAAGCGGGTAATTGACCGTTGGGGTGCATGGTGCGATCGCCAGTTAATAACAGTAATTGCTGCTTGGCAAAGTTTCCATCGATTAATGCCAAAGCAATGCAGTGGAACGCCAAATCCCAAGCCGCAAACCAGGGATACTCCCACTTATCGGGCATGGAAATAACTTCTTCAGTGTAGAGCGTCCACCACTCAAAATTGCGCCCAGTCAGGCGTTGACTGGGCGGGGTAGGTTCCGCTGAATCTCCATGCAGCCAAGTACGAACATCATATTGATAGAACTGTTTGCTCCACAGCAGTCCGGCAAACGCTTGTCGTTGAACGTTGCGGCAATCCTCGTCTAGACCAGATGTGAGCGTTTCATAAAATTCGTCTGCCTCTGTTTGACGCTGGCGGAAGGTGTCGGCAAATGCTGGATTAAAGGGCGTGTCTGTATATTGGTTGGTGAAGCGAAGTTGAATTACACTGGTCTGTCCCGCCCCAATTTCCAAGTGATACCAAGCTGCTGCTTTTGTACCAACCCGATCGGGATTCACTGCATCATGGTTGTTGTGAATTACATACTCGTGGAAAGCGTCTTTCACATAAGGCGAGGCATTAGCAACTCCGTAGAGGCGTTGGCTGTTAGTCTCATTCTCTGTAAATAAAAGCGGAGGATTCCCATCGCAAAATAACCAATAATCCCCATATTTCTTAGCGATCGCCTTAATTACACCATCAGCAACTTTCGATAGCTGTGACTGCGGTTTATTACCCGTCCAGAGCCAGGTATTGCGAAACCAAAGGGTAGGTAGAACGTCAATTGTGGCTGTTTCTGCCCCCCGATTCGTGACACTGATGCGAATGCAAATATCGTCTGTAGAGGCTTTGGCGTACTCGGCAACCACATCGAAATAGCGATTATCGTCAAACACGCCCGTATCCAATAATTCAAATTCTGGCTGATCCTTGTGGCGATGAGCGTTCTCCTCTACAAGCTGAGTGTAGGGAAATTCCTGTTGCGGATATTTGTACAACCAGCGCATATAGGAATGGGTAGGCGTGTTGTCTAAATAGAAGTAATATTCTTTGACATCCTCACCGTGATTACCTTGTTCGTTGGTCAGCCCAAATAGGCGTTCTTTTAAAATTGGATCGCGGCCATTCCACAGTGCTAGACTAAAGCAGAGTTGACTGTGGCGATCGCACCATCCACCCAGTCCATCTTCACCCCAACGGTAAACGCGCGATCGCGCATGGTCGTGAGGAAAGTAGTCCCAAGCTGAACCGTCAGGTGAATAGTCTTCTCGCACTGTACCCCATTGGCGATCGCTCAGGTAGGAACCCCAACGATACCAAGGTTCATCCGCTTGATTCTCCTCTAACCTTTGCTGTTCTGCGTTCATCTAGCCCCCCGTGGCAAACCCTGGATACAGAGTCATGCCGCCGTCTACAAATAGAGTTTCACCATTGACATAATCTGAGTCGTCCGAGGCAAGCCAAACAGCAGCTTTAGCGATGTCTGCTACATCTCCGACCCGTTTTGCGGGAATGAGCGTTAGTAATTTTGCCTCAGCTTCCGGCGTATCCCAGGCTGCCTTATTAATTGGGGTTTTAATAGCACCGGGTGCAATGCTATTGACCCGAATCCTGTGGGGTGCGAGTTCTTGGGCAATACTTTCCATCATCATGTGGATGCCGCCCTTGCTGGCAGCGTAGTTGACGTGACCCGCCCAAGGAATTACCTCGTGTACCGAACTCATACAAATGATTTTGCCTGCGGCAGAGGAGATATCTGGCTTCACGCCCCGCTTGAGAAACTCTTTTGCTGCTTCGCGGGCGCAGAGAAATTGTCCGGTTAGGTTGATGCCAATCACCAAATTCCAGTGGTCAAGGGTCATGTCTACAAAGGCTGAGTCTTTTTGCAATCCGGCGTTGTTTACCAGGATGTCGATCGTGCCAAAGTGCTGGTACATTTGGTCAAACATCGACAAAACTTCCTCTTCCTTGGCAACGTTTGCACCAATGGCGATCGCTTCCCCACCAACCGATTGAATTTCGCTGACAATCTTTTCTGCTGCTTCCTGTTCAGAATGATAGTTGACTGCAACAGAAGCACCCGATGCAGCCAAAGCACGGGCTACTCCTTCACCAATACCAGAACTAGAACCCGTTACGAGTGCTTTTTGACCTTTGAGAAGATTAGGGGAATAGCTCATATTTTTTCCTCATCTTGTTTTCTAGCAAGTAAATTTTTACCTAATTAAATTAACAACTACTTATCTAATCCTCAAACTATTAGTAACGTAAGTTGCTAGTTATTTGCTTTTAGGGTATTTTAGGGTATGTAGTTGGGCTTTAGCCCTCTTACCCGGGTTGGAATAAGAGGGCTAAAGCCCAACTACATACCTAATTTGAGTTTTAATGGTCAAAGTAGCAACTTGCGTTAGTATCAGGATTGAAGCCAACTGTCCCACTTAAATCAACTTGTAGGGTGCATCCTACCCAATTTTTTGGACACGATCGCTAATTTTACCGCTCTGACGCACCTACTTAATTTAACTAGCAACTTGCGTTAAGCGTCTATTTCTAAGGATAGAATTTTTTGACGACCGTCGATAAAATTACATATTATTTTAATTTTTCAAAAATGTTTTTTGTGATATATGTGAAATTTGATGTCATTAGTGTGTCAAAAATATTACAAGCGATCGCCTTAAAACTTTAGAGAGTTGAAAGCCGAATAGTTTTAGAAGCAAGGGTTGTTTTTTAGGCTTAGATCAATCTTTAGATAGATATGTTTGTTTAGAATTAGTCTCACTCTGTATTTAGAGAAATCCGTGTCAGCTCGCCTCCGGGAGCAAATCCAGTAAAAAAAGCGATGCCTCTGCTTCTGCCTCTCAATAACGCGAATCTACCCTACCCAGATCCGCTCCATCCCATCATCGTCCATTTCGCGATCGCGATGGTGTTTTTTTCTTTCTTCTGCGACGTGGTAGGCTATTTTACCCGCAATCATCGTTTGTTAGAGGTGAGTTTCTGGAATATGTTTGTTGCTTCAGTCAGTATTTTCCTCGCCGTCATCTTTGGTCAGTTTGAAGCGGGTTTGGCCCAACCTTACGAAGCCGTCAAGCCGACACTGAATTTACACACAATTACTGGCTGGTCACTTTCGGCAATTATTGTCGCGATTACCGCATGGCGATTCGCGATTCGCGCCCGCACTCCACAAAAGATACCTGTTGCTTATCTAGGTGTAGCAACATTTTTAGTTTCTTTAGTATTCTTTCAACAATATTTAGGGAGTCAGTTAGTTTGGGTATATGGACTGCACGTAGAACCCGTAGTTGAAGCAACAAAAAATGGAGTTTTACAATGAACTCGCAACTTATCGATCGGTTGTGGTTCAAGCTAGGTGCGAACGGATTACCCTACGAGGTTCCTATTCATCCGCAGCTAGTGCATTTCACTTTGGGTTTATTCATTATTGCCATAATTTTTGATATTGCGGGAACGCTGTTCCGGTTTGAAAAACCAATCCTCAAATTTTTGGCTCTGACTGCTATTCGTTCCAGCTTTTTTGATGTTGGTTGGTACAATCTTTTAGCTAGTGCTGTTATCACATTTTTTACCGTCGCGGCGGGCTTTTTTGAGATTATGCTGGCAAACCCACCCACAAATATCAAAAGTGCTTGGGGGTTGGGGGCTGGTACAACGATGCTGTTGCATGGTGTGGGGGGAATTTTACTGTTAGCAGCGATCGTTGCCATGACCGTGTGGAGGGGATTGCAACGCTACCGCTGGCGCAAAGATGCCACGATCCAAGTGCAATGGAGCTACTTGTTGGTGGGTATTGCCATGTTGGGACTGTTATTTATTCACGGCACTTTAGGAGCGCAGATGGGAGACGAGTTCGGGATACATAATACGGCAGCGGGCTTAATTCGACAAGGTAAAAATCCTAATTTTTTACTCAAATGATGCCAACACATATATAGCTTTTCTCAGGTAGATGAGGTATGAGTATTAATTGGTAATGGGAGTTGTTATAGCCGTTCTCAGAAAGATGAGGTACGTAGTTGGGCTTCAGCCCTCTCAGTTTAAGTGGTTATATAATCTGTCAATCATACCTCATCTTTTTAAGAAAGGCTATAGGTGCTTACCTCACTTAACTATATAAGCACAATTAAGAGGGCTAGAGCATCGACTACCTACCTCACTTACTTGAGAACTGCTATACTAGAATTAGGACTTAGGCAACTGGCCAAATTAGTAGGGTGCGTCAGACAATCAAGCCCTGATTCTATCAGTCAATAACTGCGTCTGACGCACTCTACAAACTACTTAAATGATGGCAACAAAGATACTAGAAAAATTGATTTTACAGGGGATGCGATGAGGAGAATTTTCAACACACTATTATTAATGGTTTTTATCGCGGTAATTATGGTAATAGCCCGCTGGATTGGAGACCAAGCCTACTCTTGGATGCCAATTCAGGCAACGGCAGAAGCGAAACGAGTCGATCAGATATTTAGCTTTTTAACCTCCGTAGGAACGTTCATATTTTTGGCGATCGCAGGCACGATCGGATACTCAATTCTCATCGGTCGCGCGCCCAAGGGAGACTGGAGTCACGGTCATCCTGCCAGAAGCGATGTGAGACTAGAAATCCTCTGGACTGTCGCCCCAACTTTGTTGGTTTTATGGCTTGCAGCTCAAAGTTTCAGCATTTATCAACAACTAGATATTGAGGGGCTACAACCGATCGTACATCTGCACATACCTCTAGAAGAACCTGCTACCGCTGCAACGGTCAAAATCCCCAGTCAACCTGTGGCTGAAAATATTGAGGTTGTTGCTAAACAATGGGTTTGGTCTTTCCGCTATCCAAATAATCTCATTAGTAATGAATTACACCTAAAAGTAAATGAACGTACCCGCTTAAATTTGCATTCCCAAGATGTGATTCACGGTTTTTATGTCCCGGAATTCCGGTTAAAGCAAGATATCATCCCCAACCGCAACATTAACCTGGTATTAACACCCACCAAAATCGGCAAATATCACCTGCGCGATTCCCAATTCAGCGGCACCGACTTTGCCTTGATGGTGGCGAATGTATATGTTGATTCAAGTGAAGCTTATAGTCAATGGCTGTCTCAAGCTGCTACCCCTAAATAAAAAATATATGACAAATAATTCTATCCCAATTACTGACGACTCCGAAAATCGCAACAGCAAACCTGATACCAATTGGCGGGAGTATTTCAGTTTTAGCACCGACCATAAAGTTATCGGTGTTCAGTACATGGTAACGACCTTCATTTTCTTTTTAATTGGCGGGCTGTTGGCGATGATTATTCGTGGCGAACTGCTTACTCCCGAATCAGATTTGGTCGATCGCTCTTTATATAATGGCTTATTCACCTTGCACGGTACGGTGATGATTTTCCTGTGGATTATCCCATTCAATGCTGGTCTTGCCAACTACTTAGTGCCGTTGATGATTGGGGCAAAAGACATGGCGTTTCCAGTTCTGAATGCGATCGCCTTTTGGATAATTCCCCCCGCAGGTATCCTCCTACTATCAAGCTTTTTAGTACAAGGCGGGCCCGCACAAGCTGGCTGGTGGTCTTACCCACCAATCAGCCTCCAAAACCCAACTGGTTATCCCATCAACGGCGAATCAATTTGGATACTAAGTGTAATGCTGCTGGGCATTTCATCGATTATGGGGGGAGTCAACTTTATTACTACAATTGTTTGGATGCGGGCACCGGGGATGACGTTTTTTCGGATGCCGATTTTCGTTTGGACAGTTCTCAGCGCCCAGTTGTTGCAACTAATTTGTCTGCCTTCCCTAACGGGTGCGATCGTATTATTATTTTTTGACCTCACTTTTGGGACAAATTTCTTCAAACCCCTGGAGAATGGCGACCCAATCATCTATCAACACCTATTTTGGTTCTACTCCCATCCGGCAGTTTACGTGATGGCGCTGCCTGCTTTCGGCATCTTTTCGGAAATTCTCCCCGCCTTTTCTCGCAATCCTTTGTTTGGCTATCGATCGGTTGCGATCGCTTCTTTTGGAATTGGTTTAGTCAGCATCTTTGTCTGGGTACACCATATGTTTGCCAGTGCTACACCCAATTGGATGCGGATACTATTTATGGTTTCCTCAATGTTGGTAGCTGTCCCTACTGGTGTCAAAGTATTTGCTTGGACTGCCACAGTTTGGAATGGCAGACTGCATCTTTTAACCCCCATGTTATTTGCCTTGGGAGGTGTGGTGATGTTTGTTTTCGGTGGACTTACTGGCATCATGCTTAGTTCAGTGCCGTTTGATATTCATGTCAACAACACCTACTTTGTGGTCGGTCACTTCCACTACGTCGTCCACAATACAATCACGATGGCAATCTTTGCAGCGATTTACTTCTGGTTCCCAAAAATAACCGGACGAATGTACGCCGAAGGCTGGGGAAAAGTGCATTTCTTTTTAACTTTTATCGGTGCTAATCTCACTTTCTTTCCCATGCACCCACTGGGTTTACAAGGCATGGTGCGCCGGGTTTCCTCTTACGATCCGCAGTTCCAAGGATGGAATATTGTTGCTAGTTTGGGAGGGTTTTTGTTAGGGATGTCTACGCTACCCTTTATTGCCAATATGGTCGGTTCTTTGCTATTGGGTAAAAAAGTATCCGATAATCCTTGGCACGCTACAGGGTTAGAGTGGAAGACCTCTTCACCGCCACCTAGAGAGAATTTTGAGGAAATTCCTGTTGTCAATGAGCCGCCTTATCATTACAACTCTAAAGCGATACCAGAGGCTGTCGTTACTCAAGAATAGATCGGGCGAGGAGGAGTAATTGAGTAGTTTTATTTAATCTAAAATTCAAAATTCAAAATTCAAAATCATCTGAGTTATGCCAAATCCTACACATCATATAGATGAAAGCCCGATCCGTTTCGATCGCCTAGTACAGTCCCTGCCTAATTGGTTGCAAAGGTTCTTGCCAATTGGTGGCGGCATAGCTCACGATCATCATGGTAAAGGGATGTTCGGCGTTACCGTATTCCTACTGTCGGAGAGCCTAATCTTTCTCAGTTTTTTCTTCACCTATATTGCTCTACGATTGACCCATTCCAACTGGTTGCCACCTGGTATCAAGGGCCCGGAATTGTCTAAATTTATTATTATTAATACTGTGGTGCTGCTTTCGAGTAGCTTCGTTATCCAAGCCGCAGAAAACGCTCTAAAACGCCAGAAAATTATTAGATTTCGCTGGCTTTGGGCCTTGACTTCTGGTATGGGAATTTACTTCTTAGTTGGTGTGGCGATCGAGTGGAGTAACCTTAACTTCCGGTTGACGGAGGGGCTGATGGGTGGCACATTTTACCTGCTGACTGGCTTCCACGGGCTGCACGTTCTTACAGGGATTCTCTTGCAGTTACTGATGCTGGCTCGTTCATTCATTCGAGGCAACTACAACAAGAGTCACTTTGGTGTCAGTGCAACTACTTTGTTCTGGCACTTTGTTGATGCGATCTGGGTTGTCCTATTCTCACTGATCTATCTCTGGCCACCCTAGAAATTTGCAGTCTTAAGATGAATGGTTATTTGTTACCAAATCGTATTTAAATATTGCTATATAGCTTTTCTCAGGTAAATTAGGTGCTCGTGGGCATTGGGTATTGGGCATTGGGTATTGATGGTTCCTTTTCCCGCTCCGAATTGAATTGCGCGTACCTCATTTCCTTGAAAACCGCTATATTAAGGAGATGAGTTTGCAGATACGGTACTAGGAATAAAAGCAACTAGGAAGAAAAGCAGATTATGAAATCTTTGTTACAGCCCACATTCCGCAGGTCTTTAAATAGAATTGATGGTTATAAATTTTAAAAATTCAACCCTGAAGTGATTACTGGG
>NZ_JAUBRJ010000069.1:28387-43184 GCF_036701805.1 Microcoleus sp. N3A4 | reverse complement strand
ACGAAAGGCTGATTCCTTGCTCCGCCTACACTTTAAGCCGTTAGGCTTTCCGTTTTCGCGGAAACGGGTCGCACATTCAGTAAATATTCGCGGATTTCATAACCACATAAAATTCCCTGCTGGTATTCTAATCCACTAATCTCTGGGTTTTCCAGTTGCTGCAAATCAAACCGTACAAGTTCTTGAAAAATCGAAACAATCGGGGCAAGTCTTATCAATCTATTCACCCATGTCAGTGTTGTTTCGACGCGGTGCTGCAAGCTGGGGGCTAGCCAACCTTTAGGGCGATTCCTATTTAGAAATCTAGCTTTCCGATAGCGGGTATGGCGACTTCTCCTGCCTCTGCGGAGTGAACGGCGAGATTCCAAACTAAGTTTAATTGATTGACCTCGGTGAGTTAATTCTGCGCCAAAAATTACGTTTTCTCCCTGCACTAATGCGATTCCCGTGGTTTTGGAACCAGGATCTATTTTGAGGACAATTTCTTTTTGGGGTGCTGTTACCTCTACTTTAAGAATGAGTGTCAATGGATACCTTTTGAAAACAGCAGCTTTTCCGTTAGTGAGTAATTTGCGAGCCAATCCTGGACGGATTGGATTGAGCGGTCGTTTTTTGGTATCAAGTATAAAAACAAAATTAGACATTTAATGTCCTCCCTTGCGGGGTAATGTTTGCTTCGTCAATGTTTAAGGTCGGTAACTATTTTAAAAGCACTGGCTTAACCCTTACACCTGTTTAACTTTTAAATTCTAGAGCCAAAGACTAGCACGCATCTTTGGGTAGGTACTTCAACACTTACCTTAAACGTAGTGGGCGAACCACTTAGACTGGTCAACTAGGCTTTTTCAAGCCTGCACCGTAACGGTACTCCGTTCGGTGCCGGGTGATTGACTTCAAAGATCGTAAAATAGATCGATCGCGCAAAAACAAAACCCGCAGGTGCGGGTTTTTGCTAACTCCAAAATTAACAGCGCTCAGCCTCAGCTTGGTGAGGTTTATCGCTTGCTGCTGGGGAATTGCTCGATACCAGCCCAACCGTAAAAAACTAGCTCGTCGTTCTGAACTCGACAGCGGTCTACTCGCAGTTGAGTACCCTCTAAGGCAAATTTGTCTAAGTCGAGCAAGTTATTTACGTGGGCAATTATAGCTTGACCCAAGTCTACTGCTTGCCCGTCACCGCCATAAGTAACGCTGACAAATTGGATTTTGCGTCGGTCTTCTACTTGCAACTGAGCTGTAATATCTATGTTGACGGGTTCGCTGGCATCGCCTACGGTAATTTCGGACTGAAGCCGAATGGATTTGTCAGCTCCGAAGCTGACTTCAGTGTTTTGAAAGTGCAGAGATTGCTCTTGGTACTTCAGCTTCTGGAGTTTTTCAACTACAAAAGGTGTATTGAATGAGGTGGTTAAATCCGATCGACTTAAAACTACTCGCATATTTGCCTGGGTAGGCTGCCGCAATTTCACTTGACCTGCAAAAATCGCCCCAAAATCAATGGAGAGTGCTTGCAGATAGAGTTCCATCACTTCTATACGCAGGCCGTTGTACATCAACATACCTTTGCCAATGAAGTCGAAACCGTCGATGCTTCCCTGCAATAGTTTGGCCACAGGTTCGACTCGGATATTGGCTTCTGCCTTTTCAGAACGCTTGAATAAGGCTGCGATCGCAGCTCCTGCTACTTTACTGACAAGGCGATCGCCACTTTGACCTTGAAAGGATGTACCGCTAAACAAAGCTGCTACCATTTATTCGTTTGCTCATCTACAGTCGCCATTATAACCTCCTATTAAGAAATGTTAAAATAGCTTGTGCTTATTGACATCATAAGCACGGATTGTTTTCAGGGTGTGCATGGAAAACAACATTTTTGATTTTTTAATTGCTCAAGGGAGTGCCTTGGAGACAAGCCCGATCGAGCAACGCTCCATCCCAAACGGTTTGTTCGATCGCGGCGCAAAGCAAATTAGCCCCCGTCAGGTTAGCGCCGCGCAGTACGGCTCCATTCAAGATCGCTTCTTCCAAGTCAGCGCCCGACAAATCAGCGCCGGACAAATTGGCATTGCTCAAATCGGCGGAGTGCAAAATTGCCCGAACCAAAGCAGCGCCCCGCAAATCGGCGCCGCGAAAATCGACACCGCTCAAATCCAAATTGCCGATCGAGGCCCCAGTCAAAAAAGCACCCCCAAAACTTGCCTCGCGCACTAAAGCGTTAGCGAAGGAAGCTCCCCGCAAATCAGCATTCCGAAAATCTGCGCCGCTCAAGTCTGCGCCGCTCAAGTCTGCGCCGCGGAGGTTGGCTCGCAGTATCGCCCGCTGCAAGTTAGCGCCGGCGAGATTAGCTCCACTCAAGTTGGCTTGAGACAAGTCGGCACCGGCGAGATCGGCTCCCGCTAAGTCTGTACCGGCTAAATCAGTGCCGGCCAACATCAAAATTTTGCCTTTGCGTATGGCTTCTATGTTAGTCATCAGTCAGTTGTCAGTTGTTGGTTGTCAGTTGTTGGTTAAGAGTCAACAGTCAACAGTCAACAGTCAACAGTCAACAATCCAGTTATTTTATAATGCCGGAGCGGCCGCAGTCGTTCGATCGCCCAAATCCTCCAACCATACATTCGGCAGTTGGCTCGGGCGGTTCGGTAACTCCATCAAACCCATTTCTGCCAGCCTGACGACGTTGCTGAGAGTTTCCACCAAAGCCGGATCGAAGCGAATGCCAGACAGTTCCCGGCACTCTTCCAAAGCTTCGCTCAAACTCAAAGCCGGACGATCGCCGCGCGGTTGAGTCAACTCTTGAAAATAAGCGACCAACCCCAAAATCCGCGAAGCAACGGGTATCGCTTCGGCTCGCAAACCCTCTGGCCTGCCGCTGCCGTCCCAATGTTCAAGTTTGTGCTTGACAATTTCCGCGACAGGTGATAATTCCGACATTGCTTGCAGCAGTTGGCAACCGATGAAACTGCGATCGCGCCAAAATGCTAGAGTTGCTTGGTCAAAAGCATCGGGAGTGCGATCGAACACCTCATTCGGGGCTGAAACTAAGCCGACTCGAAACAACAATCCGGCCAGCCGCAGCCGGCGCAACTGCAAAGCCGGCAAATCCAGCAGTTGACCCAAAGTTTCCGACAAAGCCGCCACCTGCAAAGACGCTGTGGGATTTGAGGTATCGCGTTCGTCCACGCGCTGGGCCATCCGCAGAAAAGCTTGAAGTTTGTTAGCGTTCAAATTGCGGCTGACGCGCAAAGCTTGACCTTCCAATTCCCACAATTCGCGGGTTTGGCGGTTAATTGCCACAAGTTGCTGCTGGGAACTTTGCAGGTAAGTGACGATGCGCGACACCACGCCGCTAGTGTCGGCCAAGGGCGGGCCTTTGGTGGCAAGAATGGAGTGGTGCATTTCCACCAAACTGTCGGCTAAGGGAGAGTTGTAATGTCGCGTCTGTTCTATAAAAATTTCTGCAGCCGCCGACACCAAAGACTGGTCAAACGACCACAAACCGTAGAACTTTCGCTCTGTATCGACTTCGGGCTTGCCTTCTGGCAAGTATTCCTGGGCCGAAAGTTCGCGACAAAGTACCATTGCTTTGTATGTCGGGGCGAGGATGATTAAATTCCATTCTTCGACTACGGGGTCGATCGGATCGAGATTTATTAAAGATACATTTTCTAATTGACCGGTTTTGTGGGTAGCGAAACCGCTGTCGGCTACTGCACCTATGACAACGCGCCGAGAGGCATTAGCAATATCAAGGTAGCGATCGGCTTCCTGCAAATACCATTTTCCCTGCTGAAACGTCACTAAAACCAGCGGTTTGACTTCGATATCCTCCCCCCCGCTGGTTTGCAAAATGTGGTCTTCTAGGGCATGACACAGGGCTACTAGGGTGTTTTTGAAGTAAACCCCGTAGCTAGAAGGCAGTTTTCCGTTGGGAAATGTAGCTTGTAGTCTGGCGAGAGTTGATTCTGGATTCATTGCAAAAGGCGGTGCCGGCTGTTATTGATTGTAATGGGCGATCGAACTTCTCGAAAAGACTTTTGGAAAAAATCCGAGTTTTTGATTTTTCATCTCTTCGCAACTAACTCAACATAGGGTGCACGCGCAGTGGTGCACCTTACTAATTTTAGCAACTTTGTGGAAACACTCTGTCTTTGGCTGAGTTTTTTTGAGACGAGAAACCTGCCGAGAGGAAGACGCTAACTCAATTAACGTGAGTTCGACGGGAAACATCCCAATTTTGTAGGGCGAAGCATTGCGGCAGATAAGTTATGGGAAAGAAAGCAGAGATTGACTACCGGAGTGCTTCCCACTGCCAAATATATTTGTACGCATCGGTATGCTCGCTTTGACAAATTAAATTAGCACTAATTGACTAGATAAATTGGATGCTAAATTTCCTACATAAAATGGTTTAAAGGCTGTAATTATAAGAATTATAATTGCTGCGAGATTCGCCCTCAAGTTAGCAACTTTGCGATGTATTGTGTACAGGGCAGCACAGTTCTAATAAAGCTGTTGACATCAATTCCTCAAAACGCTTCTATTTTAAATTAGGCATCGCTTTAGACTAACCAGGAATTACTTGAAATCTGTAAAAATATTGAAAATTTCGATCGCACCGTAAAATCAATTACAGCAAATTCCATGTATATGTGGTACACATAATCTTGTAGTAAGTAAGGTGCGTCGCTTTCAGAGTCAATCTGCAAGTTCCATTGAACCAGCAGCAGATCCGCACCCTACATAACACGTACCGCACAATATAGCTGAGAAGTGTACTTCATGAACCTGGAATATGCTGTAATATTGTCATTTTTTCACTCAAAGTTAACCGACTTTTTGGTAATTTTTGACCGCTCACTTCTGGAAGTAACATTTGATTAAGTAAAGGCTCAAAAAATTGACAAAAATCGTCAAGGTCACAAAAAATTTCCGTAATATCTTGCGTGGGATCGGCGGTATTGCATAAAACATCTCCTAATGGGGCTAATTCCTGAAAATGCCTATCTGTTAGTTTGAGTGGTTGCTCGCGATCGCCTGCATCTAAACCCCAGCATACTCTATCTGTATGCAGGATAGTTGCTCGCGATCGCCTGGTTCGAGTGCCAGCATACTCTATCTACTTGGATCGCTCGATAGCGATCGCGAGCAACTCATGTATATTTATGAAATGGAAACTGTTTTTTTTTCCGCAGCCATAGTTAGACGGCAGAATTTCTGAGTCAGAATCCTGGTTTATTTTCCGTTGAAAATCGAGATACAGCAACCGTCAAGTGGTTAAGACATAGTAACAGCAGCAGGTTGGGCGCTGTTACTATATTTTTCCTAATCGGATGAGATGATAGCAGCGCCCAACTTACAATAATTCGTCCTAACCGATTTGGCGAAGGCTATATTTAGGATAATTCTCGATCGGCTGAAAATCAGCACTGAGGTTGATTCCAGCCACCGACTCACTTTGATATAGTTAAAAAAATCTATAACACTTACCCAGGAAATATGCTCGGATTTTATCTATTCTGTATCTACTTCGTAGCCTTGTGCCTGCTTGTCGGACCTAGTCGCCGCACCAAACAAGAGAAATGGTGGGTAGAAATTGTCACAGATTTTCCCCGCTGTACCTACTATTTTGGCCCTTTTGACAGCGACAAAGAAGCCTCAACTAATACTCCGGGCTACATCGAAGACTTGGAAAACGAAGGAGCCCGGAATATTAGCATCCGCATCAAGCAGTGTCAGCCTGCCGAGCTCACGCTTTGCGACAGTGAAGTCTTAGATGGCGTCACTGCTTAATAGTTTTGAGTTAACTCAAACCTCAACAATAATATTTAAGCATCCTCTTCTGCTTTAAGTCTCCGCAGGCGGACTTTGTATGTGCGATCGCGTTTTTGAGCGACTTAGAGTCGCCCGACTTAAAACCTATTTCCCAGCGTATTAGATATACCTCTGCCTCTTCTCCCCCAAAATGCTGATTTTAGATAGCAGCAACTGTCAAAAAATATGGGGATCAAATCAGCACTCAGGATGAGCCGATCGATCCCCTGGCGTTGATAAATTGAAAAGAGTAACAGCTACTTAAGTGTTCCCGGAGGTAAATATGTTTGAAATTTCTATGTTGGGTATGTTTTTCACGGCTTTTTGGCTGTTAGCTCAACCTGCTAGCAGCACTGGACGTGGCGAATGGTGGGTAGAAGTTGATACAGATTCGCCAAAGCGTACCTATTACTTTGGCCCCTATGACAGCAGAGAGGAAGCTTCTAACAGCTCGAACGGCTACATCGGAGACCTGGAAAAAAAAGGAGCTAAAAAAATTAGCATCAACATCAAACAAGGTCGCCAACCTACTCAGCTAAAAGCTAGCGAATAGTCTTGAGAACGTTGGAATCTGCCAATTACGGACGAATAAAATTTCACTTGTTAACAGGGTTTTTTAAATGAGAGCGCACTTGCATACAGTAGGGACACAACAATACTGTGTCCCTAGGAAATACTTGAGAAATGGTATTATTTGCTTCCGAGAAATGCACGTTTTTTCAAAGTAGCCCTTGGTTTAAATTGCTCCGGGGATTAAAAGTGCGATTGGCCTTGATTTTTTCATAGCATTCGCGTTCTACAGTGCTAATTTCTTTCGGCGGCACGATCGCAATTTTTACCAACAAATCAGTCCGCTCGTCTTTCTTCGGTTTCGGCCATCCTTTGCCCCGCAACCGCAAAGACTGACCCGATCGCATCCCTGCCGGAAATTTTACAGTGATCGTACCTTCAGGCGCCGGCACTTCAATTGAACCTCCCAACACCGCTTCGTCGGGAGTTATCGGCACTTCGCAGACCAAATTCTCTCCCTCAAACTGGAAAAAAGGGTGAGGCAAAACTTCTAGTTTTAGGTACAAATCTCCCTGCTGCTTAGTGTACGGGTCAACTTGACCTTTGCCTTTTACCCGAATTTTGCTGCCGGTTTTCACTCCCGGAGGAATCGAAACTTCGCCCGTAGCGACTCGCTTGGAAGTGCCCCGAAATGCTTCCCCCAAAGTCAGGGAAATCGCCACCTCGGTGTCGAGAGAGCTTCCTGCAGCGCGGTTTTCGTACCCCGCGAAATCTTCAAATCCCCCAAAACCGGTGGGCCCGCCGGTGGTGGTGCGGTAGTTGCTGTAATTCCACTTGCCGTTGCGGCCAGCACTAGCACCAGGGCTACCTGCGCGGCCGAGCAAGGCATTGATAAATTCGTCAAAACTGCCGTACTGGCTGAAGTCAACGCCACCAAAATCTACCGCAGTACGGCCCCCGCCCGGCCATCCGCCGGGAGTTGCAGCCGCTTGCTTCCAGTATTGACCGTATTGGTCGTATTTTTGGCGTTTTTCTGGGTCTGATAGCACTTCGTAAGCTTCGTTTACTTCTTTAAAACGAGCTTCGGCTTCTTTGTTCCCGGGGTTCATGTCCGGGTGATATTTCCGGGCTAGTTTGCGAAAAGTTTTTTTAATTTCCTCAGAGCTGGCAGTTTTGTTGAGTCCCAAAATAGCGTAATAGTCTTTAAAATCTGTTGCAGCCATTAAGCAATCCCCTCTTTATTAGTTGTTAGTTGTTAGTTGTTAGAAAGAATAAATCCCAAATTAGCAGGATGGCGAATTAGCTTGATGCCAGGGGCAAAAGTGCCTGCAGCATCTCATTCAAATTATAGGTTATCAAAGGTTTGGACTCGATCGAGTTCGGTTGTTGCTTGGCGTTCGATCGCAATTTCCGCACCTCGCTGCTGTTTGAGATTTTATAGCATTCGGTTCTCTTGTGCTGAAGGCAGCCGCAGCAGCCGGCTCTAGAAATGCTTTCGGCATTCGACAAGAAAAACCACAGTTTCATCAATGAAGAACGTCCTCACCCTATGCGCGGTGGCTGTACCTTTGAGCTTTTAGACAGTGAAACTCTTGCCAAGAGAAGTTTTGAGGAGTTGTCCGTCTTCGGGCTTTCGGGAGGCGGCGAGAGCTTTGGGTAGCAGCCCGGTTGAAGCGATCCCGGGAAAGCTGCTGCTGTTGCTGGCGCGAGCACCAGTCGGGTTGACTGGCGCGGACGATCGATCTTTTTTTTCTGAATGTGCGATCGAACTTTTCGAGCTGAGCTTTTCACCCAATACAAATTTTAGCAAGTTCTCATCAGCAAGTCCGGTCGAATCTGTTGCCTGAATTGTGACGTTCCCATACCCTAAAATGCTTAGTCAGTCCACAACATTTCGAGATATTTTTTCCTCAATCCAGAGCGATGCTATACAATCTTATTTTTACAAATTATCAAGAGATTTAAGTCAAAGTAATACAACATAATCTCTCCGTTGTCTGTTAACTAGAACACACACTTTTAGAAAAATTAAGATAAAATGGTAAAGCGATCGGCTTTTAACGCTATGAAGGTGCTAATATGATAAATTATTTGCTAAGTTGGCCTTGTGGCTGCTGCGACGATTGGAAAGATAGTTCCGAGAGGTGTATTGTACTCAGAAACGGGCAGCACATTTGTCAGTCGTGCTACGATCGCAAATACAAGAATCAGAAGCTATTAGCCCGACGCAGGCGATCGAACATATCTGTATCACCGAAGGCCGTAACAGAGACTGTTCCTTATTAATGCGCGATGCTTTCAATAAAATCAAGCATTTCGACAATCTAAATCAGCGGTTGGAATTAATAATGAATTAAAAAAAAAAATTTTTGTCATCAGTCATGGTCATTAGCGATCGGTCACTAATTTAGTTATTTATCATCAGTCACTTGCTGACGGATAACAGATTTTAACTTAAAAAACTAATGACTGACAACTAATGACTAATGACTAATAACTAAATGATAGTTCCATCAGGAATCGTGGCATTTTTCAGGACTACGACAATGCCGCTGCGGATGTAAAAACCAAGGTTTTCACGGTTAGCTTCTTCCACTCGGTCTTTATTAATTATTTGAACGTTGCGGCCGATGCGGGCATTTTTATCCACAATTGCGCGGCGAATTGTAGTATCTGCACCGATACCGAGGGCGACTCCGCCGTTGTCTAAACTCGAATGCCGTTCGGCGTCGGGTTCGTAGAAGTCAGCACCCATGACCAGGGTATCTTGAATCGTACATCCAGCTTCAATGCGCGATCGAACTCCCAACACAGAATGGTCGATCCGGCACTTTTTGAGAATGCAGCCTTCAGCAATAATCGATTCAGTCACGTGAGTATCTAAAAGCTTAGTCGGCGGCAAGAAACGCGGGCGAGTGTAAATCGGCGCCTTTTCATCGTAGAAACTGAAAGGCGGCTGAGGCTGTTTTGTCAGAGCCAAGTTAGCATCGTAAAAAGCCTCAATGGTTCCGATATCTTCCCAGTAATCGTCAAACAAATAAGCTTGAACGTTGTGGTCTTTTGCATTATTCGGAATAATCTCTTTACCAAAATCAGTTTGGTTTGGAGATTCTTTCAGGAGTTTAATCAGAACTTCTTTTTTGAAGACGTAAATCCCCATCGAAGCAATGTAAGGACTTTCCTGAGCCTGCTGCGCTGTCAGTCCCAGTTTAGTAGTATCCACCTGCATTTGTTTGAGCGCATCGCCTTTTGGCTTTTCGCTGAAAGAAACAATGCGGCCGCTGTCGTCGATTTTCATCAAACCAAAATCCGAGGCTCGCTTCTCGTCCATTGGCAAAACCGAGAGGGTGATATCGGCGTTGGTTTCGCGGTGTCTGTGCACAAACTTCTGGTAGTCCATGCGGTAGAGGTGGTCGCCTGAAAGAATCAAGTATTCGTCAACGTCCCACTCTTCTAGCAGCCAGAGATATTGGCGAACTGCGTCGGCTGTCCCTTGAAACCAATTGGGATTTTCCTGAGTTTGCTGGGCGGCGAGCACCTCGGCAAATCCGTCGGTAAAGCCGGTAAACTGGTAGGTGCGAGCGATGTGGCGGTTGAGGGATGCCGAGTTGAATTGCGTGAGGACGTAGATTTTGAGTATTTCCGAGTTGATGCAGTTGCTGACAGGAATATCGATGAGGCGATATTTCCCTGCGAGGGGAACTGCGGGTTTGGCTCGCAGTTTGGTTAGGGGGTAAAGGCGGGTGCCTACACCGCCACCGAGGATGATGGCTAAGACTTTTTTCAAGGAACTTTCTCCCTAGGGTCGATGAACTCTCCAAGTACAGTGTCGGATGGTGAGGGCTTCTTGACAAGGGGGGGGGAGCAAGGAAATTATGAGTTATGAGTTATGAATTGAGTCGCTTACGCAGAAAGGGGGTTTTTAAAATCCAAATACTGCGTTCAAACCTTCAATAAAAGTTAAATAACCCAGTTTATGAGAGTTGGAGTGCGTCTGGGACTGGAGTTAGAAGTTTTGAATTTTGAGTTAAAATACTCATCAATCAATAATAAATATTTAAAAAAGTTTTGAGTTTTGAGTTAAAATACCCATCAATAAATAAAGGCAGTTTAACAAAAGAATAAGGTTCGGGGTTTGGGCTTTTAATTACAAGTTTTCTGGGTTAATTCCCCGTTCTCGCCATTTCTCGATCGAGGATCGTGGCGCTGTTGTGCTTTTTCAAGGCCCGTCGATCGCGCCGCTTCAGCCACAAAGCCCGCTCTGTTTGGGCCCAAAGCGCGCTTTGGGCCTGGGTTCGATCCCGTTCTTTTTCCTGGCGTTCCTGTTGTGTGAGTCCGTCCAACTCCACAGCAGTCAGGAAGCGCCCGTCGGGACGATAAATTTCTAGGTAGAGTCAGTTGTCAATCTAAGATTGACTGCAAATTGGTGCGATATTTTACAATTTGTCGATCGACAAAATTCGATAAAATCTCTATTCTCTACCAAAAGCTAGATCCGCTAGTAACCTCTGCTACTGTAGCCTAAGCCAGAAAAGCTAGGAAAAGTGTATGCAAATTCAAACGCCAGACTGGGTTAAACACGCCGTATTCTACCAAATATTCCCCGATCGCTTTGCCAAAAGCAAACAGCCCCGCAAACGCCTGCTACAAAACTTCATCTGGGAAGAATGGCACGAAATTCCCACCCTCCAAGGCTACAAAGGCGGCGACTTGTGGGGCGTTATGGAAGAACTAGATTACTTGCAAGACTTAGGCATTAACGCAATTTACTTCACCCCCATATTTCAGTCGGCCTGCAATCACCGCTACCACACCCACGACTACTATCAAGTCGATCCGATGTTGGGCGGCAATCCAGCGTTTAAAGAGCTTCTAGACGCCGCCCACGAGCGCAACATCAAAATCGTCCTCGACGGCGTATTCAACCACGCCAGCCGCGGCTTTTTCTTCTTTCACGACATCCTCGAAAACGGCCCCCATTCTCCTTGGCTGGATTGGTTTAAAATTGAAGGCTGGCCGCTATCGGCCTATGACGGCAATTTTCCGGCTAACTATGCCGGTTGGGATGGGAATCGAGCCCTTCCTGAATTCAATCACGACAATCCAGAAGTGCGAGAATACATCATGGAAATCGCCGAATATTGGATTAAATTCGGCATCGACGGCTGGCGGCTGGACGTTCCTTTTGAAATTAAAAGCCCGGGATTTTGGCAGGAATTTCGAGAACGAGTTAAAGCAATTAATCCCGAAGCTTACATTGTCGGCGAAGTTTGGGAAGATGCGAGAGAATGGCTCGATGGCAGTCAATTTGACGGAGTGATGAATTATCTTTTTGCTGCGCCGACTATTGCTTTTGCAGCGGGCGACAGAGTAGATTTAGCTCAAATTGAAGGCCGTTCTTACCATCCCTATCCCCCGCTTTTTGCTAAACAGTACGGCGACAAAATCCAGCACGTTTTGGAACTGTACCCGTGGCCGATACAGCTAACTCAACTCAATTTGTTGGCCAGTCACGATACAGCTAGGTTGATCTCAATTGCGGGAGGCGATAAAGCTAGCGTCGAACTAGCTACTTTGCTGCTGTTAACTTTTCCTGGAGCTCCCAGCATTTACTACGGCGATGAAGTTGGTTTGCCCGGTGCTCTCGATCCCGATTCTCGCCGCGGTTTTCCCTTAGAAGCTCACTGGGAACTTGATGTTTTAGATTATCACAAACAGTTGATAGCTTTGCGGCACAAATACGCTGCCCTCCGCACTGGATCGTACCAAATTCTGTTTGCTGAGGGAACGGTTTACGTTTTTGCCCGAATTTTGGGAGATGAGGAAATAGTTGTTGCTGTCAATGTCGCTACAGAAAAAGCTAATATTAGCTTTGAGGCAGCTAATTTGAAATCTCCTCACGAGAAATTGCTGTTCGGTAAAGGCGAGTTTGTGTGGAAAGGTGAAGGGGAAACTCGGGAGTTAGAATTGATGCTGCCGGCGCGATCGGGATTGATTTTAGGTTCCGATAATTAGTTTAAATTGAGGCTCAATGCACACCCGATATTTACAACCGTCAGGTGCGTATTGAGCCTCCGATATTTATACGTGAAAACACAAGTTTGATTATGCTGCAACCAATGCCGGTATTAGCACTGCATCAATGATATGGATGACGCCATTGTCAGCAAGAATATCGGAAGTGAGAACTTTAGCATCATTGATTTTAATGCCGTCTGAAGTATCAATTCCCACCACAGAACCTTCCACTGTTTCAGCCGAACTTAACTCAAGCAAGTTCTCAGTTAGTACCTCCCCAAACAGAATGTGATAGGTGAGAATTTTCTTGAGCTTGGGTATGTCTTCCAGCCAAGAGGCAATAGTGTTCGTTGGAATTTTGGCAAACGCCTCATCAGTTGGTGCTAGGACGGTGTAAGGGCCCGGACTTTGCAATAAATCTAACAAGCCAGCGGCTTCAATAACAGTCACGAGTGTTTTGAAAGAGCCGGCATTTGTGGCAGTCTCGACAATATCAGCCATGATGTTTTTCAGGAGTGCAAATAGCAGAAAATAAATCAGGGGCGACGAGCATTTTAGCAATTTACAAATAGCAGAAAATGAATCGGAGGGCTGATGATTATTTTACTCATTATAAGTTAGTTGGGTTGCCGGCCCAGATGGTAAAGCCCGATCGACCTTTTTGACTTATCCAGGGCTCGCATCCTCCCCCTTGCGGAAAAACTGCTTTAAAATCTCTCCGGGCTTCCTGTCCCAAGTGTCAACGTGTTCGTAAATTAAGCCGTCTTTATCCAGTTTATAAGTAGAGTAGCCGTTAAAAAAAATCCGAGCTTTCCAGGGAAGCCGCAGGATGCCGCGAACAGTCCAATTTGCCACAATAGTATCAGGGGCTGTCTGACTCACACCGTGCAGGTCGAAGTAAATCTCGCTAAAGAATAGCTGCCCGTGAAACCGCAGAGTCCAAAAGATAATGCGATAGTTGATTTTTCCTTTAAATTTGTTAACAGGGTCTTGAAAATAAACATCTTTTGTGTAGATGTCGTAGGAGATGTCTTTTTCAAAAAGCGTCGGGAGTTCCGCTTTTAGGGTGTCTACTGCTTGTTCTACCTGCATTTGATATTCGATCGCGCTCAAGCTACCACCTTATGACAATATTGTCTGTAAGTTTAAATGGATAACCTCGATCGGCAGCGGGAGGAGCAAAAAATTGATACTTCATCCAGCTCTAATCTTACTTCTAATTGTATTGTCCGCGGCGGCCTTTCTGCTGACCCGGACTTGCGGCATCGAAACCTTGGCACAGATTTGACAGAACACCCCCACTCCACTGACATTCTCGCAAAAATCAACAGCGGCAAGCTGTTGATGGTAGATAGCCGTCGCCGGAACGGTCTAATTTTGATTAAACGCTTCCACGCGGAGTTTGCCGGGCCTGGGGCTGCCGTTGGGGGTGCTTTTGATGTTGACTCTGTGCAGGCGATTCCCGTGGGCGATTTTTGTTTGGTTTGCCCTCAATCCCCCGAAGAAAGACAGAAAGCTTTTGGAATTCGGCGACATTGGGTGCGGTTAACGGAACAGTTAACGGCAAAGCCGGCAGCTTTGGAACGCGCACAAATGATTTTAACTCAGTTTGAACAATATTTTGATGGGGAAGCAGTAGCACAAATTCCCGATGAAGCTTTGGCACTTTTAGTAGGCGTATTTCCCCAAACTATTCGCGCGGCGCGACAGATTGACAATTAAAAATGTTATTACATCATTTTAGCCGTAGGTTGGGTTGAGGAACGAAACCCAACGCAACCGATGTTGATGTTGGGTTTCCACTATCGTTCCAACCCAACCTACGCAAGATTTGTTGCAAAACTAATATTCATCATTCCTGACCCACTTCATTGTCCCATTCAATCAGAACATTCGCGCCCCAATCCCTTGAATAACAGCCATCATGCACATAGCGATGAAAACTAGAATATTCCCAATCCCGCGGTGCGGTAACTAATCCATGCTTGACCGGATTATAATGAATGTAATCAACATGATTGGCAAAATCAACTTCATCTCTAATTTGATGCTCCCAAAACCGCCTCTGCCAGATAGCTTGCTCACCTTTTTTCAAACGAGACACTGAACGATTTTGTTTATATTGATCGGGACAATTACGACTGAAATAATTCTTTATCAATCGCCAGCGAGTTGAAAAATTAGCATCTTGAGCGGGCAGCGTCCAAATACAATGGAGATGGTCTGGTAAAACAACAATAGCATCAATTGTCAAGGGAAATCTAGCTATAACATTGCGGAATGCAGCGCGAAGCAACTCTACCATTTCGGGGTCAGAAAATAAGCTTTGGCGCTGATAGGTAACAATAGTAAAAAAGTAGGTAGCTCCGGGAGTTTTTAGACGACGATACTGCATGGGCTAAGCACTGATTTTTATAGTGTAGGTTGGGTTGAGGCACGAAACCCAACATTCTGTATA
>NZ_JAUBRJ010000069.1:0-28287 GCF_036701805.1 Microcoleus sp. N3A4 | reverse complement strand
AGCCGTGGAGTTGAGGAACGAAACCCAACATTATTAATCAATTGGGTGTGGGGCAAGCGCGTTGCGTAGGGTTCGCTGATACTGCATGGGCTAAGCACTGATTTTTATAGTGTAGGTTGGGTTGAGGCACGAAACCCAACATTCTGTATAAGCCGTGGAGTTGAGGAACGAAACCCAACATTATTAATCAATTGGGTGTGGGGCAAGCGCGTTGCGTAGGGTTCGCTATCGCTCAACCCAACCTACAGAATACCAGCTTACTCAATAGTGTAGTTGGGTTTCGCTATCGCTTAACCCAACCTACAGAATACCAGCTACAAGATCCACTCGGCATTCTGCAAAACGACTCGATAGCCATCAGGGTCTTGAAAGGTCACTCCATCTTTGTCCCAGTAGGGATTGTAGGAGTTTACAGGCTCAAATCCAATTGCTTTCATTCGCTCAACAGCCTGCTGCCATTCTTGTTGGTTAGGAAGGTAAAAGACGATAAGATTGTCTTGAGTTGGAGCGCCACCTACAATATGTCCCCGTTGATGGATGAATTCAAAGTGGTGGCTTTCTCTTGACATCCCAACCATTACTCCGTCAAAACCGTCATGGTTTTCAAAACGATCGAGGATTTGCAGCCCTAAACCCTCTGTGTAGAAATGAACAACTCGATCGAGGAAATCGGTTGGACGAGCAACCCGTAAAACCTTTCCTTGAAGCATATATATCTTCTCCAAATTTATTTTTGTGTTAAGCAGAAACTGGATACCGAATATTATGATTTGTCAAAAATTTCTTCAATTCGATCGACTGTTCGCTGATTTTCCTCCGGGCTGCCCACCGTAATTCGCAAACCTCCCCCGGTATGCCGAATTAAAGTACCTCGATCTTTTAGCTGCTGCATGATTTGTTTGTGTTCTTGTTCTGCTAAATTACTATCATCGGCTTTCACCCGCAGGTAAATGAAGTTAGCCGCACTCTGCCAAACTTGCAATTTTTGATGCTGAGTTAGCGCTGCAATTAATTGGGTTCGCTCTGCTATAATTTTGGGAATTACTGCCAGCAATAACTGCCGCTGCGCTATGGCAAACTCGGCTGCGGTTTGCGAGAAACTGGGAAGGTTGTAGGGGAGGCGAATTTTTTCTAAGGCGGCTGCGAGTTCGGGATGGGCGATCGCATATCCGACTCTCATTGATGCTAGTCGAAATGCTTTGGAAAATGTCCGCAGAATTATCCAATTCGGATGCTGGTGCAATCTGTCTGCTAATGTATTTTGGCTGAATTCAAAATAAGCTTCGTCAATTACTACTAATATCTCTTCCGGCAAACTTGACAACCATTCTATTTCATCAGTTGTTAAAGCATTGGCTGTGGGTGAATTGGGATGAACGACAAAGACGGCCCGCACGGGGGGATTTTGATTTTGGTCTATCGCCCTTTTAGCCGCCTCGATATCGATTTCAAAATTCTCCTCTTTCCGCTGAACACTCACAACGGGAATGCCGAGAGTTTGGGCGATTATTCCATACATCGAAAAGGTGGGATTCGCTACCAAAATAGAGCCTTGCCCGCCTAAACAAGTAGCTATTAAGAGCGATCGAATTAGTTCGTCGGAACCGTTACCAACAGAAATATTGTCGCCTGTAATGGCTGTTTTTGGCAGTGTAACCCCCCCTAGCGGGGGGATTGTGATTGATTCATTGACGTATTGGGCGATCGCCTCTTTGAGTGCTGCGTGGCCTCCGTCGGGATAGCGATTTGTCTCGATTAACTGCTGGTAAGTCCAAGCTAGCTTTTTTTTAAATTCCTCTGGTAAGTCGTAGGGGCATTCGTTGGTATCGAGGCGATCGATCGCACTTTCCGAATGCGCTGGTTCTCCTGACGCGCCGCCCGGATGGGGAGTGTATGCGGTAAGTTCGGCTAAATCTTTTCGGATAAAGGGAAGCATGGTATAATTTACGACTTTTTATTTTAGATAATCTGCTTACAAGCATCAGGATGCAGTCACAGTCTTTAATAGTCTAAAGTCGAGCATCCATAATTTATGGCTAATGACTAATGACTGCTGACTAATGACTAATGACTAATGACTAATGACTAATGACTATTTTAATCCCGCCACAAAGCAATTCCGCCCAATAAACCGCTCACATTCGGTACTATTTTAACCTGCGGCGGTAAATCAAAAACAATCTTTTTAGTATTGCCACCGCCGATGTAAATACGATCGCAGTTAAAGAGATTTTGCAGAGAGGCGAGTGCTTTTTCCAGACGGCGATTCCATCTTTTGGAACCGACTGTATCTAATGCCGATCGCCCTAATTGCTGTTCGTAAGTTTCCCCTTTGCGAAACGGGTGATGCCCGAGTTCCAAATTAGGCACCAAGATACCATCAACAAATAAGGCAGAACCGAAACCGGTGCCAAGGGTAATTACTAATTCTACCCCTGTTCCAGCAATTGCTCCCAATCCTTGAATATCGGCATCGTTAGCCACTCGCACAGGTTTTCCCAAGCGGTCTTTGAGAGTAGTTTGCAGGTCAAAATCTATCCAAGAAGGATCTAAATTCACTGCTGTTTTGATGATGCCGCCACAGACGACTCCGGGAAAACCGACAGATACTCGGTCAAATTCCCCTTGTTCGCTTGCTAAAGAGGCGATCGCCTCTAGTACGGGTTCCGGTTTCGGGGGTTGAGGCGTTTCTAAACGGCTGCGTTCCGTTTGGGGTTGGCCTTCATCGTCCAAAACCATAACTTTGATGCCGCTTCCGCCAATGTCAACGGCTAAGGTGCGAGTCGATCGATCTTGTTCACTCATTTGATTGTTGAGACTTGGAAGTTGGTCAAATTTTAATTTTTGAATTGGCAAAACTTTTGAATCGCTTCCCAAATTTCCGCTAGGACATTTCCCAAAGCATGATCGTCTTCTAATTCGATTAATTGCACCCAGGGACGGTTAGCGGCAAAATTTCTGCTAGCTTGAATCGGTATTATTGTATCATGCTTGCCGTGAAGAATTAACGTAGGGACTGACCGCATTAATTTTTCTTCAGGGTATTGACCCATATCTGCCACAAACTGATAATTCAGTGGCAGATAGCGCTGTTCGCCGTAGTGGTAAACGGGCAAATATTTCTCAGACTGCCACTTTTCTAACTGTTGTTGTCCCAAGAGTGGCAGCCAGTGGGAGATAAATTGAAAAGCCGGCGCTAACAAAACTATTTGCTTTACTGACAATTGTCGCTGGGCCAACCAAGCCGCTGTCAGCCCCCCAAAACTAGACCCAATTATGGTAACTCCCCCTAGATTTTTTACATTTTCTGTGGGAGATTGGGAGGATTCGGTTGGCAAAAATTCTGTTTCTATTTGGTTTAATTGGCGGGTGAGAGTGAGACCAGAAAAATCGTTTTGATTGAGATCGGGAGTTTTTAGCTCAATTCCTAGGTAAGAAAAGTGCGATCGGAAATATTTAGCCTTAGCTGAATCGGGACTTGAAGCAAATCCGTGTAAATAAATATAACTTGAGTCGTTCTGTAGATTCATCCAAAAATTTTTATGAGACTTCTCAACTCATTATTTTAACTTAGGAATGAGAATTAAATAACTTGCATTTTTTGTAGGTTGGGTTCGTGCCACGGGCCCAACCTACGGAAGTTATTTAATCCACGATCCTTAATATGAGTTATTAAATAAAAAATCAAACATTAAGTAGATAAACTTATATACTGATAGTCCGAAGAAATCAAGCACTGGCACGTATTTAAATTGCGGCGCTTTTAGACTGCTTTCCCCAAGAGACAAAGCCATCCCATAGATTTGAGAAAAGCTGGGTTTCTATATGCAGGCGTTTATTGATGTCTACCTGCTGACAGTGAAAATCGCAGAGTGCGTGTTGCACACCCTGCGATTCACTCAAAACTACTCGTCAATTACTGCGGTTTTTGACCGTTTTGCATCCTGTTTCTAGCAGTTTCTCGGCGCTGCTGCATCAGTTGAGCTAATTGGCTGCGCTGTTCGGGCGTGAGCACTTCTCGCATTGCGAGTGTACTTTCAAATTGCACCTCTTCCAACTGCTGCCTCAAGCCGATTATTTGACGGTGTTTTTCGCGTATTTCGCTGGAATTTGCCGTGCCAGACATCATCGTTTCCAATTCTTGTCTGGCTTGGCGGACTGCTTGCATCCGCTGGGACACTTGGTCTTTGTAGCGATCGCGAACTGCCTGCATTTTCTGTTTTTGGTCGGCACTTAAATTCAGTTTCTCGAACATCCCACCTTCCTTACCAGCGGGTCGATTGGGACGCTGAGTTTGGGCAATTGTTTCCGGTTCTAGGGGATTGGGAACTGCTATTGCTGCGGCTGTGCTGCCGAGAGTCAGCATTAAAACGGCTAGGGAAGAAATGCGACGAATTGACATAAAAAATACCTCTTTGAGATTAGTTATTTGTTAGCGGTTCGCTATCAGGTGAAACTGGGAAATTCAACAAGTCTGTTTGCGGGCGTTCTGTCATATTTTCTTCGCTAGAATCATGCAGTACACCCTCCCAGTTAGTGACTAAAAATGCTTCTAACTTAGCTGTTTCATTGTCTGGCAATTGTGCAGTCTCAAACGCACGGTATCCAGACCAAAAAACTAGCAGGCTAGCAGCGATCGCAGATGACAAAGCCCACTTGCGAAAACCGATCGTTCGCGATATTTTGCTAGACCGGGTACATTGCGACTCTCCTAGATAATTTAGCTTTCTCGCACCCGCCTCATTCCTATCTATTGCTGCTAAAAGTTTTTGCTCCAAATCGGGCGCAGCTTCTGGAAGGTTTGGGCGATGTTGCTTCAAGAAATTAACTAATTTTTGGTCGCTGCTTGGGTTATTCATAGCTCGCTGACACCTTCTTTTTGCAAAAATTGCCGCACAGCATTTCTGGCATAAAACACGCGAGATTTGACAGTCCCTGCTGGCAGTCCCAAAATTTGGGCTACTTCTTTTTGCGGGATGTCTTCTAAGTCGTGCAGCACCAAAACGCTGCGGTGTTCAAAGCTCAATTGCTCCAGTCCCCGCTGCACTAAATCTTGATAGTGCAACTGCATCAAGTCGGACGTGTTATCTTTGAGAATAACCCCATCCATTACTTCTTGATTTTTGAGCTGGGAGTCAAAAAAATGCTGTTTAGCAAATGCTTGTCTTTGGTCGGAAGCCACATTCCAAGTGATTCGATAAAGCCAAGTAGAAAAGTTTTCCTGGTGCTTGAGTTTGGGCAATCCTTTCCAGACTCGCAGGAATACTTCTTGTGCTAAATCGTCAAGCAGTGACGGGCCGCAGAGTTGATAAAGGGTTGACCTGACTTTGTGTTGGTAGCGTTTGTAAAGGTAGCGAAAGCAAGTGCGATCGCCCTTTAGACACTCAGCAACTAAGTCCGAGTCGGAACAGTCATCGGTTAAAACATTGGCTGACACACCTAACACCTGTGAAGTCTCCCCCACCAGTTCGTTATCTGAAGTGTTTAGACAGGACGATCTCGAAAAAGGTTCAAATAATTTAAAATATTATTTTGAGCATGAATCCGCTTGGGGCGGAAAACTGCACCAATGTCAGCTACAGCCACTCCGGCGTGTTCCACAAAAATTAACAGGCTTTCTGGCCTGTTCCACAAAAATTAAATCTTATTGTGGGGTGGGATTCTAGCCCGCCCGTAACAGGCTTTCTGGCCTGTTCCACAAAAATTAAATCTTATTCTGGGGTGGGCTCTAGCCCGCCCTAAAAAGCTGATTGAATATTGTATAGCCTTTCTCAGGTAGATGAGGTATGAGTAAGTAACCGGACACAATTAATTACATCAAGCCTTTTGAAGAGGCAAGGTTTTTAGGCGGTATTTTGGGTAATTAATTGTGTCCTACTACTTATTAATTGGCAATGGAAGTTGTTAGGTGCTTACCTCACTTAACTACGTAAGCACAATTAAGAGGGCTAAAGCCCAACTACGTACCTCACTTACTTGAGAACCGCTATAGTCTTCAGTCGGTTTTAACCGACTTTAGCTATTAGCCAGGGACTTAAGTCCCTGGCGGCTTCGCCCTGTTTACCGCAGAGTCACAAACTCTTCAGCAGTCGATGGGTGAATGCCAATAGTAGCATCGAAGTCTTTCTTCGTAGCTCCCATATTAACAGCGATCGCCATTCCTTGAATAATCTCCCCGGCGTCTTTCCCCACCATGTGCACGCCCAAAACTCTGTCAGTATTAGTTTCAACAACTAACTTGACAAAAGTCTTTTCATCTGCACCTGTCAAAGAATGAAACATCGGTTTAAACTTGGCTGTATAGCACTTAATTGATTCGGGAAATTTTGCTTTAGCTTCCTCTTCAGTTAAGCCAACTGTAGCTGCTTCCGGCTGAGAAAATACTGCTGACGCAACATTTTCGTGACTGATTGCTCTCGGATTGTTACCAAATTCAGTATCGGCAAAAGCGCGTCCTTCGGCGATCGCAATTGGCGTTAAATTGATGCGGTTGGTGCAATCTCCGACTGCAAAAATGTGCGGCTGGCTGGTGCGACTGTCTTTGGTAACTGCGATCGCACCTTTATCGGTTTCTACTCCCGCATTTTCTAAACCCAATTTTTCCAAGTTGGGCAAGCGCCCGGTAGCACACAAAAGCGCGTCTACTATTAGCGTTCCTTCGGATTTTCCCGACAGCGTTAATTTTAAACCTTCTGGGGTTTTCTCAATTTGTGCGATCGAGCTTTCTGTCAAAAATTCAATTCCGTGCTTAACCATTCCTTCTTGGACGTTGGCGCGAATTTCTGCGTCGAAGTAGTGCAGAATTCGATCGCGCCGGATGATTTGAGTTACTTGGCTTCCCAATCCGTTCATAATGCAAGCAAATTCGACGCCGATGTAGCCGCCGCCCCAAATTGCCAACCGTTTTGGCTGCTCTTTTAGCAAGAAGATTTCGCGGGAAGTAATCGCGTGTTCGATACCGGGAATGTCAATGCGATGGGATTCTCCGCCCACAGCGATTAAAATTTTGGCGGCGGTGATTTTTTTGTCGCCAACTTCGACGGTGTGGGGGTCAATAAATTTGGCGTATCCTGAAATTAATTCGACTCCAGCTTTTTCGAGAAAGCTGATGTGCAGTTTGCTGAGTCGGCGCACTTCTGTGTCTACCGTGGTGACGAGTTTTTCCCAGTCGAAGCTGCTTTCTACTGGACTCCAGCCGTAGCCCACCGCATCTTCATAAAGGTGCGAAAATGTTGAGGCGTAAACCATCAGTTTTTTGGGAACACAGCCGCGAATTACGCAGGTTCCGCCTACTAAGTCATTTTCGGCGATCGCCACTTTTGCTCCGTAGGATGCTGCTCGCTTGGAACTCGCCAATCCGCCGGAACCTGCACCTATCACAAACAAGTCGTAATCGTATGTCATAATTGTGTTACCAACAATCTCCAACTTCCCTAGTTTACGCTTAACTTTTCTTAATCATAGCTCAAAAATTTTGCTTTTGAGGAGCACTTTTGATAACTACATTTTGAGAACTACATACAGAGCTAATTGAGGGAGCAGGTAGCGTCACTCTACCCTACCTGCTTACTGGTATTGTCAGCTTCGTTAACTCTGCTGCTGTGACTCGGTAGATTGAGCTGGCTCTGTATTCTGCTCCTTTGACGCTGTATCATCTGGTTTTTGGATTTGCTTGAGATGAATCTCATTCACCTGATTGATAAAGTTTTCTATTGCCATTTTTGTCATTTGTTGATTTTGGGCTTCGTCGGCTACATCATAGCAACGATAAGCTGGAGTCACTCCTAATACAAATTTTTCTTGTTCCGCTTCTAACAATTCCACAGTCGTGTTAGCAGAAATCCAATTTTCCTGAAAAGGAAACGAGGTAACTATACTGGCGACTATGGAGGCGACAGCGGGACAAATTACGGGCAGCCACTTGAGCAACGATTGACCTGGTTCCAATTTGTCTACCAACACTAAAATTGGTGTGACTCCCGATAAAACAACGGTTGCCAATTGGAAAGTATAGTAAATATTTCTCGAAGTCTCTCTAGTGTTTTTATAGTCGTCAATCAACTCCTGGCAATATCGTAAAGCCTTTTCTCTCACCGGGGTGATCGGATTGTTATCCGAAACATTATTCGGGTTTAAGAGATAATTATATAGTTCAGCTTTTTTTCGGATATCTAACTGATTAGCACTATTCCGAAAGTTGCGAGCTAATTGTCTATTGGTCAGGAACAGAAAAATAAAACTAGAGAGAAAAACAGCTACCAAAATAACGATAAGTTGGTTGTCTAGAAAAACTCTGGTAAGGATGCCTGCACCCACAAAAGCGGCCAGGGATAAATACTCAACAATTTTCAGGAAAGATAACATTGGTGGACTGGATGAGACTGTATTGGAAATCTCGGTCTGGTTGGTATCGGTAGAATTAGTCATTGCTTTGTATTCTGTTTGGCGATCGGATACAAGTTTAGCCTATTGTTGCTATTCCACCCAAGCTCTGTCAACCTGGTGAAGAAGACCCTCAAACCCATGAAAATTGGTTGCAGGCGATCGTTAAATCTGATTCTTTTAACAGGTGATTACCAACAATAGTTCGGACTGTTTTTAATTAGCAGCCGTATAATAAAGGTTCAAGGCGATTCGGCAATCGAGCTACCAACGGAAAATCGAGGGTTTCAGGCTGCAAACTAAAAACAGTCCGAACTATTCTACCAAAATAAAAGCAGATGAACTAATCACTGGCTTGTTGTTAGACTTAGAGATCGTTATCTTTGAATAGTCCACGCGATCGCCTCTACTTGAGTTGGTAGATTTTTTTTCCACTCCGACTGTACCTCCAGGTCGGGTAAAAGTATTCACTATGACTTGAAGATAGAGATTCTGTTCATTAGCGTCGAAACAGCCGTCACCCCGATCGCGAAAACTGATGGGAAGTGTTAGCTTAGTAGTTAGTTGTGTCGATCGCACAGAAAAAAAAATGCCTGAACTACAAACCGATACATACCAAGACTTCGACCCGCAAGTCCTCTCAAAACCCGTCATTGTCGGTCTGGAAGAGGTAACAAAAGTTTACGGGATTGGCGACCTCGAAGTTCGCGCTTTAAACGGCGTCAGCTTGACGGTAAGACAAGGAGAATATTGCTCGATTATGGGCGCGTCGGGATCGGGCAAATCTACAGCTATGAATATTATCGGTTGTCTCGATCGACCTACGAGCGGCAGTTACTACCTAGACGGCGTAGATGTCGCCCAAATGCCGGAAGCAGAATTAGCCGGAATTCGCAATTTAAAATTGGGGTTTGTATTCCAACAATTTCACCTGCTGTCTCAGTTGACAGCATTAGAAAATGTGATGTTACCGATGGTTTATGCAGGCATTCCCGCAGCGGAAAGACGGGAACGGGCAGTAGATGCTTTAACAAAAGTAGGCTTGGAAAGTCGGCTGCACAACAGACCGAATCAACTATCAGGAGGACAGCAGCAGCGAGTTGCGATCGCCCGGGCAATTGTTAACCGTCCCGTGTTGTTGCTTGCAGACGAACCGACTGGTGCATTGGATACAAAAACTACTCAAGAAGTAATGGATATTTTTACAGAACTCAACGACAGCGGCATGACCGTTGTTATGGTAACACACGAACCGGAAGTGGCGCGCCAAACTCGCCGCGTTGTCTGGTTCCGCGACGGTCAAGTTATTCACAACAATCTCAATCCCGCAGAACTTTCACACGCTGTATTTTAAGTTAATTTTTTTGTTATTGGTGATTCGTTAATTGTTATTTGTTAGCTGCTACCAATAACTAATAACTAATCACCAATAACCACTAACTAATTAAAAGCTGTGGGAAAAGCTTCCCAAACTCGATCGACAAAATCCCTAAGTTGCCGAGAAGCAATAACACCATCCTTTTTCTCAGAGTCCAGAGAGTGCAACTCAGTCAACAGTGAAATTACCTCAGTATCTAAAGCTGCCCGAAACAAACTCAGCGGCCAAAGCAAATCAGCACCATCTCGCAAATCGGATAAAGTGTATTCTTCCGACCGTCGATCCGATAAATCCTTCCCCGACACTAATACAACTAACATCAAAGGGCGCACCCAACAAACTTGACGTGCCTCAACCACTTGGATTACCTCGGAATGCAGGCACGCATCTCCACATTCTAAACTGACAATTTGACCAGGCTTAAAGTTCAAAGCAAAACCCATTGATTCTGACATTGCATCGCAAAACTTTAACGCTGCTTTCAACAGCAGTCATTCGATTTGAGATTTGAGATTTGAGATTTTGGATTGACCACACGGATCGAGTCGGGGGCTTGAGGATTTGAGATTCCAGATGCTTTAGATTGATTCCACGGATCGCGTGGCGGGTACCACCTTTGAAATTCGCTTGTCACCAATATTATAACAAATCACAACTAACAACTAACAACATTCATCAATATTTTTAATAGCCATTTCGAGCTGGGCCGTCAACAATCGTGCTTCTTTTTTGCCACCGCCACCATTGGTATAATCCGCCACGGAAATTGGAGAACCGATCGCAATTTTTACCTGAGAACCCCATCGAGGAATGCGCGGGCGATAGCGGATACTCATCGGTACAATTTTCACCCCCAAACCAGGCGTACTCAACTCTGCTTGCATTGCCAAACGAGCTAATCCCGGCTTAATCGGGTGAACTTCGCCATCCTGAAAAATGCCGCCTTCGGGAAAAATCACCAACATTTGCTTGTCGAGAAGCAATTCCACGCCGTAACGGAGACTGCTAATTGCTGGATGCTTGATATCGACAGCAAACCCTCCCAAATGTCTGATGAACCAACCTTGCAGTCCTTTCACTTCATCAGCAGTTACCATGAACCGCAAATCGCGTCCAGTCACCATCTGTCCCGTTGAATAGGGCATCATCAGGGCATCCCACCGGGAACGGTGCGTAGGGGCTAAGATGACAGGCCCGTCTTTCGGCAAGTGCTCCTGTCCGGTTATCTCAATCTTCCCAAAATGAAACGGTAGGACAACATAGTGACCTAGCGGATAGAGCAAGGAGGTTAACCAAGGAGAAACGCGAGAGGTATTAGATGCTACCTTGGCAGGCATTGGCTTCACTAGAGATGATTTACTGAACTCAACGGCGCTCGTGGCGGTGTGGGGCATAGCAATTAAGCTGCTTTATCGAGATCTAAAGTCTAGAGTAAGTTGTCGGACAAATCTTTAGTTTTTCGATCGGGACACTTTTGCTATTGGCATTGTGCCGATCGAGCGATCGCGCCCGCAAGAGATCGTCTCTAACAGGTAAAACCTCAGCCAACCCGACAGCACTACCGCAGAGCAGTCAGCCGCCTGGAAAGCTCGATCGGGCAATTACCGATCCATTATTTCAGTTAAAGGGTCAATTGCGATTAAACATCGCCCAGAAGAGAGTCAAAATTTTTTACCTGTTAATTTTTCCGGCGCGCTTCAAACCAAGAAAGCAACTGCTCGCGGCAAGCAGACTCCATAATACCGCCTAGCACCTCTAAGCGGTGACACGAATGCGCGCTATCTGGAATATTAGCCGCAGTCCGAATCGTGCCAGTTTTCGGGTCATCTGCTCCGTATACCAGCAGACAGATCCGAGCTTGGACGATCGCACCAGCGCACATCGGGCAAGGCTCCAGCGTTACGTAGAGCGTGCATTGGTTGAGATGCCAGTCTTGCAAAACTTGGCCGGCCGCCCGGAGTACCAATATTTCAGCGTGAGCAGTCGGATCGCAATCTCGCTCTCGCCGATTTTGCGCTTCGGCAATCAATTTCCCAGTACCGTCAACTATTGCAGCACCCACCGGTACTTCACCGGCATCACCGGCTGCTTGTGCCAGTTCCAGAGTCCTAGTCATCCAGCGTTTGTGAATAAAATAAGTAGTATCACTAATAGACAACGGCTCAGTTTTAGAATTCACGTCATACCTACGCTACGTAACACAAAAAACTTAAGATCGAGAAGGATAGTTACATTACAGCCCAATCGAGAGTTATTTTTAATTATGGACACCACCACGATCGGCACTGAAGTTGTTGAGCTGTTGTGCCGCATTAGCCGGCAAAAGCTCCGCGAACAAGATATCACTCCTTTGGTAGTGTTTCTGACTGCTCTAATTTCCATCCTGCGCGGAGTGATGATTATTGACAGGACGATCGCAGTTGAAGAAGAAGAACGGTTGCAAAAGACTCTCAAAGCCTTTGCCAGCGGCGACCGCGATCGGATAGAACTAATTCAGCGCCTTGTCAAAGGAGTCTCCAAACAGCAGGTTTACTTCAACCCCACGGAATTGCTAACCCTGACAGCTTTGTTCTCAGAATCAGAAAAGCTGTTGCTCATCGGTTCCGGCTACGAAATGTCAGCGGTAGACGGACACATCGACCTCCGGGAGCAAATGTACTTACAGTCGATCGGAAATCGGCTCGGCCTCGACTCCAGACACATTGCAGTCATAGACACTTTATTTACGAAAGAAGGAACCCTCGACTCAGAAGCTTTTGCCGAAGTTCAAGCTTTACTTGCTCCCAGCGAATTCGACTCTTGCGATCCGGTATTTGCCAAAGCAGCAAAGCACCTGCTGGGTATTTTACACCGCAAATAATGCAGCGGATATAAATTTATTCGCAGTATAAAGACTGAGAAAGAGGGAAGAGGATTTGACGCTTTTTCGATTTTAGACGCGAATTGCGCGCCAAGGCGCTCAAAAACTGGGTTTTTTAACCGATTCATGCAGCGCTGCATGGCGTATTTTGGTGAAAAACCCGGTTTCTGCGTAAGTCCCGCTTTATTTTTTTGGCAAGAGTCGATCGACCCTTGTATCCTATTGAACCGAATCCATGTGAACTACCACACATCAACTGCTAGGCAGTACGATCTGGGCTTCCCAATTCAAGGGCAACCGCCTCTACAGCAGTAGACTTTCGCCCATACTGTTTTGGTCTTACATTGCCTCCAAAGGCAGTAACGCTGGTTCCCAACGCCAATATCCGTAAGCCTTCGTTTCTGATGTTAATCGCCGCGTTGATGTCTCTATCGTGTCGCTCATTGCAGTGGGGACAGTTAAATTCACGAACTGATAGATCCATTTTTGGTATTAGCAGTAAAGTATTTGAGCACAGGTGTGACGAAGGGAAAAATCTACCTACTTCTAGGTAAACTTTGCCTTCTGCCTCTGCTTTGTACTTGAGCATAGTGCAGAACATCCCCCAACTAGCATCACTTATTGCTTTGGCGAAATTGGGATTCTTGACCATGTTCTTTACTGCCAGATTTTCGACAACAATAACTTGGTTTTCGTTGACTATCTTACGGGATAGTTTATGTCGGAAATCTTCACGCACTCTGGCTATTTTTGAATGCACCTTGGCAACAGCTATTTTAGCTTTGCGGCGTTTGTTAGTCGTCTTATCCTTTTTACGAGATAGCTGACGCTGTTTGCGTTTGAGGTTGCGTTCGTGTTTCTTGAGATGTCTGGGATTTTGATACTTTGAGCCGTTAGATGTGACAGCAAAATCAAGCAGTCCCAAGTCTATGCCGATGGCTTTACCCTCTTCACTGGCTGTCGGTGACTCCTGCCCATCCTCCATTAACAAGGAAGCGTAATAACGACCGTCAGGCATTTTAGACACCGTGACAGTTCTTAATTTGCCAACAGTATCACGATGAATTTTGGCTTTTACGATGCCAAGATTTCCAGGGAACTTAATCGAGGAGTTACTCAGAATTTTGACGTTCTGAGGGTACTGCACTGATTGTCTACCCTGACGCTTTTTGAATGTAGGGTACTGCGATCGACCATCAAAGAAGTTGATAAAAGCTTGAGACAGATTCAGACAAGAAGATTGCAGGCATTGGGAATAGCATTCTTTGAGCCACTCATGCTCCTTTTTCCAAACAGGTATCTGTTTCTTCATTGTTAAGGCTCCGATACCCTTGCCAGTTTCCTTGTAGGTCTGGGACATGGTAGCAAGAGACTGATTCCACACCCAACGAACACAGCCAAAGGCCCCGGCCAAATGACTTTGTTGTTCTTTGTTGGGATAGATTCTGACCTTGACCGCTTTTAACACAATATTTTTACCGCAGTTCTGCTAACCATGATAACATAGAGCATTGGATAGAGCAATAGATTTGCACTTGGGCGCTCGCGTAGTCGAAGGGTTCGTTTTCTCCTACACTGCCTCAATCAAAGAGAGAATCGCTTTTTAATTTATTTGACGGTGCAATCGTCAACTCACTCAACTCTCATCCCCAGAGTAAGTCGAGTACGACTATACTGTGGGGATTCCCGTCTGCCTAGCTAAAATCTAAAAGCGAATTATCGCAGCCTCGATAGCTCCAGCTCGGTTTCAAATCCCAAATCGATTGATTATGCAAATTGAATGGCAAACCGCCAAAACCTACGAAGACATTCTCTATCACAAAAGCGGCGGCACCGCCAAAATTACCATCAATCGACCTCACAAACGGAACGCTTTCCGTCCCAAAACCGTGCAGGAACTGTGCGATGCCTTTACTGATGCCCGCGAAGACACAAAAATCGGCGTTGTCCTTTTCACCGGTGCGGGGCCTCATACAGACGGCAAATACGCCTTTTGCGCCGGCGGCGACCAAAGCGTGCGGGGTGTCGCGGGATATGTAGACGAAGGTGGCATACCCCGCTTGAACGTGCTCGACTTGCAGAAGTTGATTCGATCGATGCCCAAAGTTGTAATTGCTTTAGTTGCAGGCTACGCAATTGGAGGCGGTCACGTTCTGCACTTAATTTGCGACTTGACGATCGCTGCTGACAATGCTATTTTCGGACAGACCGGGCCAAAAGTCGGCAGTTTCGACGGTGGTTTCGGAGCTAGCTATCTCGCCAGAGTTGTCGGCCAGAAAAAAGCCAGAGAAATTTGGTTTTTGTGCCGCCAGTACAGCGCGCAGCAAGCCCTAGAGATGGGTTTAGTCAACTGCGTCGTCCCCGTCGAGCAACTCGAACTAGAAGGCATTCAGTGGGCTGGGGAAATTTTAGAAAAAAGTCCGATCGCGATTCGCTGTTTAAAATCCGCTTTTAATGCCGACTGCGACGGTCAAGCCGGTTTGCAAGAACTAGCCGGAAATGCCACCTTGCTCTACTATATGACCCAGGAAGGCGCCGAAGGCAAACAAGCCTTTTTGGAAAAACGGGAACCTGATTTTAGTCAATATCCTTGGCTGCCGTAGCTGGAGGCAGAAATCAATTTTTTTTATGGGCTCATATTAAAGTAGATGCTGCTAATTTTGATGAGTTAGTAAAGTCAAATGCACCCGATCGTCCAAAAGTGTCAGTATTGATACCTGTTACCAAAAAGAATGAAACTGCTTTGCCAGATTCAAACCATGATAGTCATCGGTGATCCCCAATCGAAAATCGAAAATCGAAAATGGTATGAGCTCTCCTGCTGCGGACTAACTAGACCGAGATGCTGCTGTAGATTTTTCAGTTAACGTTGTGCCTGTAAGCTGGCAGGCATTGCGCTCAGAAACAGTGACAGTGACGGCGGCCTCTGGTAAGGTCAAAGTCTGTTCTTGCCACAGTCCAATTTCTTCTATGTTTTCCCAAGATGCCCCAAAAGGCGAAACCGCTAAAGAACAAGCTTTCCACTGACTTTGAACCGGCACGCTCAGCAGATCGCACACACCGCCACGTCTCCCCTCTGGGCTATAGTGGCGACAGTGACGACAAGCTGAAGTTAATGAGGTTTTCATAAAAGTTCTTAGGTAAATCATGATTCATGTCTAATTCTCCAATGTAGAGCTAGCCCGTCTTAGAGGATTGCAGCCTTTACGCTGTCTGGGTTGTAGCGATCCCCAGAGGATAATTAAATTTTATAATTTATTTATAATCTTGTTATATATAGAAACAATTAGCTTAGTCTTTGCTCATTTTATAAGTAAAAAGACAGGTTAAAAGTTTATAAAGCCGTCAGGGATCAAGAAAAAGTACAAAGGCGCAACGAGTATGAGAGGTGATAATCAAGCGGTAGCTCAGGATACAAAAAGCTGTTTAGAGTTTGGGCAAGCAGCTTCCGGGACAAAGCAACAATTAAGTTTTAAAAGGAAAAGATAGCGGACGGCGATCGACAGCAAACCCAAGGGCAGCAGTTGCCTTGACGCCAAAAGTAGCTAATCATAAAATAGGCAAGTTTTCAAGCTTCTTGTTTATCTCTAAAATCAAAACATTAAAATCAATTCAGATGCGGTAGGAATTTTGCTAATGAGTAAGCGTTCTTCGGTTGAATCCCCAAATCATCAATCCTCTTCAACTCCCATCAAACCAGCTTTGCAAGCAGTCCTGGGGTGTCTGGATGTAAGCCTAGAAACAGAACTGACTGCATACAGAAGGCACAGGCGGCGCGCCGAACAGTGGGTCTCGCCATCAGTTCGTACTGGCGGCAAGCAAACAGCCACAACCGAGCAACAGCTAGCCCAAAACCGGCAGCCGGAGGCAGCGGAGGAAACTCAGCAGCCCCTGTCCCTGCCCCTATCCCTTGCCGGCCGCCAGGGCGATGCCCCGCTAGCAACTACCAGGGGCGGCACAAAATTATCTAGCAGCGGGCTCGCACCCAACAATTATCTCGAATCAAGCGAAAAACTGATCGAAAGTTTGGATGACCAAAAAGCCGAGCCTGCGGTTGAACGCAGTTTAGCCGCCAGTCTGTTAACTCCCTTGGGACTGAGTTCGATGCTGCTGTTTCTGCTGTCGTGCACAGCTTTGGGCTACGCAGTCATGCACCCGTCAAGTCTGGTGAAGATGGCCGGCCTGAACCGTTTGCTCGATCGCACCTCACCCTCTCCAAGCGACAGTCCCGCCTCTACTGCCATCTCAGATACCGGCACCAAGGAACTGCCGAAAGCTCCCAATCTGGTATCCAAGGAATTTGTCGAGCTAGATTTGAGCACTCTCAGCAATGTCAAGCCGACAGCCAGCCCGATTGCTTCCCCGTCGCCAAAAGCATCAATCCCGCCCAATCCCGCAGCGCCTCCGGGCCCGGGCGCGGCTGTCCCGATTCCGACAGAAGACGGCAACCCGGCCAGAGGCAGGGAACAAGGACTAAATAATCTCAGCACGGCTTTGCTTCCCACTCCCAGCCCCAGCGCCGCCCAGCCTGTGCCGACTCTGCCGACTCTGCCTCCAACACCCTCCCCAGCCCAGCCTGCCGCCGCATCCCCGGCGACAGCATCCCCGGCCCAGCCTGCTGCCGCATCCCCGCTGGGAAGGCCTGCGCGGGCTGCCGACGGTTTCTATTACGTTGTCACCGATTACACCGATCAAAAATCGTTGCAGCAAGCCAGAACCGCAGTTCCTGATGCCTACGTGCGAAACTTCTCAAAGGGTGTCAAGATCCAAATGGGGGCTTTGAACGATGCTGCCTCAGCAGAACGTTTGGTGAAAGAACTCCAAGCAAAAGGGGTGAAGCCGCAATACTATCAGCCATAAATTAGGTAAAGGGTGAAAAACTTTAACTAAATTGTTAGACAAAGCTAGACAATGAGGAATGTTTTGTCTAACACAAAATTGGTTTTTTAATTGTCAATTCCCAGTCCTAAATCTAAAATTTAATAAAATCGGGAGACGGGCAAAATGGGATTATTCGATCGCCTTTGGCGAGTGATTCGAGCCAATATTAACAGTTTGGTCGGGGCCGCAGAAGATCCAGAAAAAATTCTGGAACAAGCTGTAATGGATATGCAGGAAGATTTAGTGCAGCTCAGACAAGCTGTGGCAGGAGCGATTGCAGCTCAAAAACGCACCGAACGCCAGTGTTCCCAAGCTGAGTCTACAGCCGCAGAATGGTATCAGCGGGCGCAGCTAGCTTTGCAAAAAGGTGAGGAAAATTTGGCGCGGGAAGCTCTGACGCGCAAGAAATCTTATCAAGAAACGGCAACGGCGATGAAAGCCAGTCTCGGACAGCAGAACGCTGTTGTGACTCAACTTAAAGAAAATATGCGGGCGCTCGAAAGTAAAATTTCCGAGGCAAAATCTAAAAAAGATATGTACATTGCCCGAGCTCGATCGGCCGCATCGTCGGAAAGGCTTCAAGAAATGATGGGCAATCTCAATAGCGGCAGCGCTTTGAGCGCGTTTGAACGGATGGAAGAGAAAGTCATGCAGCTAGAAGCTCGCTCCGAAGCAATCGCAGAACTCGGAACCAGCGATTTAGAAAAGAAGTTTCTCTCTCTCGAAGGTGCTGGCGATGTCGATGCCGAGTTGGAGGCGATGAAAGCACAAATACTTCCGGGCAAAAATACACCCCAATTGCCATCCGGCGAGCCGCCCGCATCCTGAACGCCCGCGTGCACAACAATAGTTTGGATGAGCAAAAACTTCTCAACAGCGCAGCTAGAGATAGGTCGAAACGTGTTGGGTAATTCCCGGATCGAAGTTAAACTCAGTAGATAGGTGCATGAATAAGCTTGCCTGCATCACATTACTCGATCGCTTTAAACTGGATTTATCTGTCTGTAAAAATTGCCAAAGACTAAATCGCACTAAAAATCTGACAAGAGTGAATTTCACAACTGCGGGCTAGCGCTATCAAGCCTGCTTTCCGCCTACTTCGTACACCTCATCCAGGAAAAATAGCATTATGGGATTATTTGACCGCATTAGCCGAGTCGTCAAAGCCAATCTTAACGATCTGGTCAACAAAGCTGAAGACCCGGAAAAGATTTTAGAACAGTCCGTTACGGATATGCAGGAAGACTTGGTGCAGTTGCGTCAGGCGGTGGCCAGCGCGATCGCCGCTCAAAAGCGCACCCAGACTCAGTACAATCAAGCTGAGTCTCAATCTAACCAGTGGCAGCAGCGCGCTCAGCTCGCCCTGCAAAAAGGAGACGAGACTTTGGCCCGCGAAGCGCTGGTGCGTAAAAAGTCTCACGCTGAAACGGCCGCTACCCTGAAAAACAGTCTGGAACAGCAATCGGGTCAGGTGGAAAGTCTCAAGCGCAACTTGATCGGTTTGGAGAGCAAGATTTCCGAAGCTAAGACGAAGAAGGATATGCTCAAGGCGAGAATATCCGCTGCTAAGGCTCAGGAACAGCTCAACAATTCCATTGGCTCCCTGAATACTGGCAGTTCAATGGCGGCTTTCGATCGCATGGAAGAAAAAGTTTTGCAGATTGAAGCTCGCGCGGGAGCTTCGGCAGAACTGGCTGCAAGCGGTAGCAGTTTAGAGGAACAGTTCCGCTTGCTCGAAAGCGGTGGCGATGTTGACGATGAGTTGGCTCAGATGAAAGCTCAACTGACCGGAGGTTCTGTGTCTCAAGGTCAATTGCCGGCAGCGGGTAAAACGGCAGCAGCTAGTAGCTCGGAGTCGAGCCCGGTAATTGACGCTGAGTTGGAAGAATTGCGATCGCAGCTCAATAAAATGTAATTTCTATCAAAATTTACCTATTTCTCAGATGGCAGCTTTGATAGAATGCTCCGCCGACCTACAGCGCTAGCTTGGGGAGGTCGGAGCTTTTTTCCGGGGCAGTTTACTTGTATAAAAAGTTGGCGTTTTGTCAACTATCTTTATGTTGAGTTAACGGCTTAAGTCTTTAAAAAAAATTGATAGAGTAATTTTATTTCTTGCAATTGCGCCGATCGCGCCCGTAAGTGTGAATAACTATAAAATATGGCTAATTTGTCATGCCCGTGCAACCTTCTAGAGGCTGTTTCAGGATTTTACCAGGGCAGAGAAAGATGTGTTGGCGGCGCGATCGCACTTCTGTTTGGGAGTCGGAGCATTTGGCGCTGCGGTGAGCAGCAGCGGGCCTGAGAGTCAATTTTTGGCGTGCGGGGTCAATTGCAATACTTGCGGTTGTTGGCTCCTGAGACGCTGCTGGTGGTGCGATCGGATCGGCAGTTGGCTGGAGGTGAGCTTTTGCCGATCGAAAAATTTGGTTTGGGCGGCTTGCAGACAGTGCGGGGCTAACGTCAGGATGCTGTGCTGGCCGATAGCAGGATTTTTGCTTCAGCCGAGTTGCGGTATCCGATTTTGCGTACCGGCGACAAACAAGGAGTTTTGCAGGTGACGCCATTTGTGGATTTTGGCAATGTTTGGACAAAGAGCGGGGGAAGGGTGGCTCTGGAAGCGAATACTTTGCTGTCAGCGGGATTGGGCTTGCGGTGGCAGTACGGCGAGAGGTGAAAGGCTCGCGGAGGCTGGGAAATTCCGTTCATTGATATTAAGTCGAGCAACAGAAGTTTACAAGAGCGCGGGCTGTATTTTTCAGTAGAATTCAAACCTTTTTAGGAAAGCAGCCGTTTTGCCCTTGGCGGAACTGAGTAATTCCGCTATATAGTAATAAGTATCATTTGGCACTCATCGGTAGCTGCCAAGAGTGCATTTTACTGATAATTTTTCAATTAAACTATGTCTAAGGTGCGGTTGCTGCTTTTAAGTTCTTTTGCTTCGGGTTTTGGGCTTTGCTCAATCATTTTGGCGATATTTACGATGACTTCCAGACTGTCGTTTACGTCTTTTTTTACCTTTGTTTTAACTTTGGTATTTTTTGTAATTAATCTGCTTTTTGCTTTGCATTATTATACATCGATTACAAAGCAGTTGAGTGTTAAAGGTAAAAGAAAAGCTAGAATTTAGCGGTTGTGAAGCAGAAGAGGACAAAGGGATGGAGAGTTCTTTATGGAATTTGAATGGAATCCAGACAAACGGCTTTTGGTTGAGACAATTATCTAGCGGTAAGCCATAATTATTTAAGGTCTAATTATTTAGGAGGTGCGATCGTGGTTATTACTCAAACCAACCCGCCAAATCTTTCAGATGCGACAAAGACTCGCTTTACTCCAGATGAATACCGGGCGATCGAGGAAACCGCTGAAGAACGTCACGAATATTGTAACGGAGAAATTATTGCTATGTCAGGAGGTTCAGAAGTCCACAGTGCGATCGCCTGTAACTTGTTAATTTACTTGGGATTTTTGCTGAGAGACACCGATTTTCGCTTGTATAACAGCGATTTGCGGGTTTGGATTCCCGAACATAGGTGCGGCACCTACGCTGATTTGATAGTCGTCAATGGCGAACCGGAGCTCAATGGCGATCGCACGGATGAAATTCTCAACCCTTTACTGATTGTCGAAGTTCTTTCCCCCTCTACGGAAGCCTACGATCGAGGTGAAAAGTTCAGAAAATATCGCTCTCTTGCTAGTTTTTGTGAATATCTGCTGGTTAGTCAAACGGAACCCTATATTGAGCAATATTATAATGGCGATCGCCAAAGTAGCGATCGCTGGCAATGGCAAGTGTGCGATGGGATCGATCGGGCGATCGTCCTGCACAGTTTAAATATAGAACTTCCGATGTCTGAAGTCTACCGCCGCCTTAATTTTTAAGGGCGATTTTTTCAAATTTGAAATAAATCATGTTTAACTAGAAATATAAGTTTAGGAGAAAGCTATGGTTACTCTAATTCAACATCCAGGGCAAAACGAACTTGAAACCACAGCAGAGGAAAAAGTCTGGACTGATGCTGAATTCATGGCACTCAACCGAGATGGACACCGCTACGAAATTGTCAATGGAGAACTAATTGATATGGGAAACTCGGGTGCAAAACACGGTTATGTTTGCAGTATCTTGATGATTTTGCTCGGTGGGTATGTCCACATTCAAAAACTAGGCGCGATGTTCGAATCCAGCACCGCTTTTAAGATGAAATCAGAGAACAAGCGATCGCCCGATGTTTCCTTCATGGCAAAAGAACGCCTGCAAGGGCTAGACGATCTCCCCGATGGCTTCCTAGAAGGTGCGCCGGATCTTGCCGTAGAAATCCTTTCTCCTAGCAATACAGTGGCAGAAATTCACGACAAACTCGTAGAATATTTCGAGAATGGGGCGCGTTTAGTCTGGGTGATTCATCCTAAAGAACAGTATGTGTTGGTGTATCGATCGTCCCAAGAACCCGATCGCCTGCTCAAGTCTACGGACTCCCTCGATGGCGAAGAAATCGTCTCCGGCTTTACTCTTCCGGTTGCGGAGTTATTTCAAAAACTGGCTTTTTAAGCAAATATAATATAAGCTAGTTATAAAAACTTATAGGAATCTTGTATGCTGGAGTCATTTCAGATACACAACTTTAGGCTATTTCAACACCTTGAAGTTAAAAATCTGGGTCGTGTCAACCTGATTGTTGGCAAGAATAATTCAGGAAAGAGTACATTTCTTGAAGCAGTAGAACTATATGCCAGCAACGCTTCTGCTACCGTCATGCTTGAGCTTGTAGAGTCTAGGCAAGAGACTTGGTTTAGCGAAGCTCAGCCACATTCCCAAAATTTTATCAGTAATCCTGTGCGGCATCTATTCTTTGGGCATAAATTGCCCAGCATAGGAGGAGATGGGATTTCTCTTGGAGAAGTTTCTTCAAACATAAAACTCCGGATCGGCGCTGGCGCATACCAGAATAAAAATGATGACGAAGGCACAATCAGGAAAATTCGCATCTCTGATGTGGAGTTTGACGAAGATATATCTAATGTTGAAGTTTTTCTCGTAGCAGAAGAAGGCGAAAGAACTAGAAGAATTTTCAGATTAGATAGAAATATCAGAGACATTCGACGTAGCTCTAGAATTTTTTATGAAAGGCAGGAATCAGAGTTTAAATACACATGGCAGATTGTTTCTACAGCAAATATGCCTAATCGAAAATTAGCTGCTCTTTGGGATTTAACGAGCTTGACAGATTTAGAGTCGGAGGTTATTTCTGCGCTTCGTTTAATTGACGATCGAGTTACTGGAGTCGCTTTTGTAGAGGACGTTAGTAGAGGTACTGCAAGTGACAACCGTGTTCCTTTAGTAAAAATTAAAGGCATAGAGGAACCATTACCTCTCAAGAGTATGGGAGATGGTATGACTCGTTTGTTCCATATAATTGTTGCTATTGTAAATGCTCGAAACGGACTGCTTTTAATTGATGAATTTGAAAATGGATTGCACTGGAGTGTTCAACCCAAAGTTTGGGATATTGTTTTTCAGCTATCGGATAGACTTAATGTTCAAGTCTTTGCAACCACTCACAGCCGCGATTGTATAAAAGGTTTCGACCAGGCATGGAATAACGATCCTACGCTTGGTGCTTTCTTTAGACTTGATGAAAAGAATGGGTTAATCAAAGCTACAGAATATACAGCGGAGACCCTCAATGATTCGATGGATATGGATGTTGAAGTGCGGTAAGTAGTATGAGCGATGTTTGCAAGCAAGATACAGATAAAGTTTTACTTGTTGAAGGAGTTAATGATTGCCATGTTGTTATGGCTTTATGTAAAGCTCATAATGTTCCTGAGACTTTCGGTATATATGAATGTGGTTCAGATGACCGCGTTTTAAAACGATTAAATGCGCTGATTATACGTCCTAATCCTCCTCAAGTAATAGGAGTTATGCTTGATGCTGACACTTCTCTTGAAGGCCGATGGCAAAGTATAAAAAGCAAGTTACAACATTACAGTTATACGTTACTGAACAATCCTGATGCTGATGGAACGGTAGTCGAGACTTCTTCAGATGAACCTAAACTGGGGTTTTGGCTCATGCCTAATAATCAAGATTCTGGTATGTTAGAAGACTTTTGTGCGGAACTTGCACAGCCAGCATCTTTGGCATTTGCGCGAGAATGTGTGGAACAGGCGCACGCAAGGGAGGTCACAACATTCAAAGAAGTGCATCGCAGTAAAGCAGTGATTCATACATATCTTGCTTGGCATGATGAACCTGGTTATCCTTTGGGAAAGGCAATTACAAGTCAAGCTTTGCGTCCTCACACAGATGTCGCAGTAAAATTCAGTAATTGGTTAATACGTTTATTTGTGGAAGGATCGATAGCGTAATTCCCGCGATCGTCCTAAGAGAGCGATCGCAAAGTATAATAGAGTTAATTCATCTCAAAATTCCACGGAATAAGCTAGTCATATAAAAATAACTTCTAGGAGACTATCGGCATGACAACCGTATCCAACGAACAAACAGCGATCGTCCGTACAGAAAGAGGACTGACGATCGCAGGTACGCGCATCACCATCTACGACATCATGGACTATGTAACGGCTCAATATCCGCCTAAGTTTATCAGGGGATTGTTTGACCTTACAGAAGCACAAATTAATGCAGCTTTAGCTTATATTGAGGCAAATCGCGCTGATGTTGAAGCCGAGTATCAAATGGTGCTTAAGGAAGCTGAAGAACTGCGGCTGTACTATGAAGAAAAAAATCGCGATCTGATTGCCAGAATTGCGGCCCAGCCACCAAAACCAGGAACCGAAGCTGCTTGGGAAAAGCTTCGAGCGGCTAAGGCAAAGTTTAAGTCTCAGCCATAGTTTTTCCTCCCAAAGTATGATAGAGTTAATGTATCAAAACAATCTTAAATACTATGACACTTGAAAATCTTGAATCTGAGGTTCTTGCACTTCCAAAGGACTCTCAAGCAGCACTACTATCGCGACTCCTAGAACACTTGGGGCGTGGTGAAATAGATCGAGAAGTTGGATCGATCGGGGGTGAGGAGGCCCAAAGGCGCGATCGCGAAATGGATGGCGGCGAAGTTACTGGCATTGCGGCTGAACAATTGTTTGAGAAACGCGGCAAAGAACTTTATGAGAATTTTATCCGCGCTCAAGTAGAGACACCGGAGAATATTGGCAAGATTATTTCAATTAATGTGGAGACTGGTGAATATGAAATTGGTGAGGACTTGGTAGTAACGAGTAGCAAATTAAAAGTTAAACAGCCTAATGCAATAATCTGGGGAGAACGGATTGGTTTTGATGCGGTTTACGCTGTTGGTGGTACATTGGTCAGGACGGCAGAATGATACAAGGAAATGTAGTTGGGCGACAAGCTAGAATTAGCTTAACTTTGCGTCTGCCAGAAAATTCAGATATAGAAATTGAGTGTGTTGTTGATACAGGTTTTGAAGGTTTCTTGACTTTGCCATCGACTGCGATTGCTAAACTTGCGTTGCCTTATCTTGGACAAATTAATGCAAAGTTAGCTGATAATTCTCATGTGGCAACTAACGTTTATTTGGCAACTATTTTGTGGAATGGTGTAGAAAAAGATGTTGCAGTGCTAGGAATGGGTCATCGTCCGCTCATAGGGAGTGCACTACTTGAAGATTATCATCTCAGTATAGACTTCTGTGATGGTGGTACGGTTCTTGTCGATGATATTTTGCGATCGTGACTGACGAGGAATTTGATTACAATTTTGGGTGCGATCGCACTTCCGTGACTTGCGAGTAATCAGCTAGTAATATAGTTTTTAATTTCAAAGTATGATAGAATTAATGTATCATAAAATTCTTAAATACTATGACGCTTAAAAATCTTGAATCTAAAGTTCTGACGCTTCCAAAGGACTCTCAAGTAGCACTATCGCGATTCCTAGAATACTCTCAAATCCCATCGCCTAGTCCACGAGGAGAACCACATACAGTACATTGCATGGGGACTATGTTCTTACGAGAGTCAGTCTCCTTAAGTCCGATGAAACGCTTGGCCCAAGGATAACGATCGAAAAGGACAGCTAGACCGTTCTCCAAAACTCCATTTTCATTAGTAAGTTTTGCTAAGTCAGTATAACTCATTTCTTCATGCAAGGTTCGAGATTTGCAAGAAGAACACAATAAATTCATTTTAAGAGCCATAGATAGTAATAACCTCTTGATTATTTAGCTAGTTTTTGACAAATTTTCCGATCAATTAGTTTCCCCAGCAAGTGGGGAGATTAAACAGAGTTATCACCTGTTGTATTACCTAATTTTATTTTATGTGTTTTAGCATCGACAACTCAAAACCGTGGGATTCAGCACCCAATTTTTCTAACCATCTTGAACCAGTTTAGTGAATTTTGGTATAATTCAGTTGACAATGTAGGAATTGGTAGAATATAGTACACTAAACCTCGCTCAACGCTGACGTATGAATGTTGAAGATGTTGTACAATGGATGAATAATTTGATTGTTGACAAAACTGGAGAACATCTTACACCCCTACAGGAAGCAATAGTGACGGGTGTTTGGCAAAGGCAAAAATATCCTCAAATAGCTAAAGAGTTTAATTGTAGTGAATCTCACGTAAAAAAAGAAGCGGCTAAGTTATGGGAAAAGTTGGGTAAGGAATTAGGAGAAGACCTTAATAAGTTTAATTTTCGTTCTAAGTTAGAAAAAAAATATCGTGTTTCTCAAGTTGCCCATTCGGGAGACTGTTTACAAATTGATAATGTTAATATTTGTGGTGAATTTCTACAAACTATAAAAGATTCCCAAACCCGATCGCCCTTTCCCCCCGACTCCCCCGACCCTCCCCAAAATAAAGAACGATCGCCCATAATCGATTTAACAGACGCACCCGAATTAACCAGCTTTTACGATCGCACTTCAGAACTCTCCACCCTCAAGCAATGGATTTTACAAGCCCACACCCGCTTGATTACCGTCTACGGATTAAGCGGAATTGGCAAAAGTGCGATCGCCCTCAAACTCATCGAACAAACTCAAACTCAATTTGATTATATTATTTGGTTAAGCCTCGCTGACACACCCACACTTTCAACCCTCCAAACCGAACTCAAGCAATTTTTTGGGAGATCGCCACAACCCCCATTACCCACAGTCATCGATTATTTTCGATCTTCTCGCTGTTTAGTAATCCTTGATGACGTACAAAATATTTTTAAAAGCAGTCAACTAGCAGGTCAATATTTAGGAGGCTATGAAGACTACGGCAAATTTTTCAAACAAATTGCCACATCCTCTCATCAGAGTTGTTTAATTATCCTCAGTTGGGAACAACCCAGAGAAATTACTGCTTTAGAAGCACTAAACCGACCTGCACGAACTTTACACCTCAAAGGGTTAGGGGAAGAATCGGCAGAAATTCTCAGAGAAAAAGGATTAGCAGATGAGCAAAAATGGTCAGACTTGATCGCCCTTTATCAAGGTCATCCTTCCTGGTTAAATATCATAGCTTCAACAATTTTAGAATTCTTTGACGGTAGCGCTTCCCGGTTTTTAACAGATAATAATGATATTTATTTAGGTGACTTAGAAACCATTTTAGAATCTCACTTAGAGCGTTTATCGGAGTCAGAAAAAAAGGTAGGCTACTGGTTAGCAAGTCAAGATGAAGCGGTAGATATTTCCCAAGCACCTGCCGATATTGAGTTATCTAAATCAGAATTTTGGCAAGCCATACAATCTTTAGCGCGGCGCGGCTTACTGGAAAAAGTACAAGTAGGAGCGGGAGCGCTATTTTTACTCAATCCTGTATTTCAACAATACATTCAATCTCAGTCAAATCCTAGCAGTATAAAACTGTAACATCGATCCCTCTTCTCAACTTCTACATCGATCGCATAAAAGCATTCACCGCATCATATTGATCCGCCATCCGCGAATAAAACTCGATCGATCGCAAATCCAACTCCGGCAACAGTTCGCTCTTGCGAACCAACTCATATCCCGCAGGACGCAAGCAATAAACCGAAATTACACCATCCTCCCAAAACCAAACCTCTCGCACACCCACCCGACGATAGATTTCCAGCGTATCAATTCCACCACTCGTCACTGTTATCTCGATCGCCAAATCTGGAACCGACTTGCGCGTACCCAAACAATAAGACTCGTCCGGTTCTTTCCGCGCGCCTAATTTCTTCATCCCGATAGTTGTACTACCGCGCGCATAAAAACGAATGTCCTTCGTCCGCATATAAACTTCTAAAAGCTGCCCTAAAGTGTTTCTAGGTTCTTCATGAGCCTCAGATAAAGGACTCATAATTTCTAAACACCCATCCAAATAAGTTAAATGCGCCCCAGTGTCCGCCAAATCTGCATCCAACTTTTCCAAAGTCTCCCATGTCACGTTTGACAGGAAGGCCGCACCTGTACCCAATCCTGCTTTAGAAATTGCGACAACCATTTGACTTACCTTTTACGATCGCTTTTCCATAATATAAGCCTATGCTAATATTCTATTCTTTAGTCTGCGGAGGCAGACTTCGTTTGACAAGACGCGGTTTCAACCGCCGAGTCTGATTGTTCGCAAAATTATTTTTCCCCAATATAAGCCTATCTGAATATTCTATTCTTTAGTCTGCGGAGGCAGACTTCGTTTGACAAGACGCGGTTTCAACCGCCGAGTTTGATTGTTCGCAAAATTATTTTTCCCCAAACAAAAAGCGCCCCTATTTCTAGGAGCGCTTTTTGTTTATCTCAAGTTAAAAATTAACCGTTGATGGAAGGA
>NZ_JAUBRJ010000068.1:0-43833 GCF_036701805.1 Microcoleus sp. N3A4 | reverse complement strand
CTCCCCCTCTCCCACTCTCTCCCCCTCCCTCAACCCAACCTACTAGATCGGGGAATGCGCCAAGGAAGAGGTAAAATATGGAATCGTTCCAAAAGCTTAAAATCAAAAATCTAAAATACAGATATGCCTAGAACACCAAGCGAATATTCCGTGCACCTGCTGCTTGAAGGCGGCCACATCAATTTTAGATTTTAGATTTTAGATTTTAGATTGTCCTCCAACAAATCTCTCCATCTCCTATGCCTAGAACACCAAGCGAATATTCCGTGCACCTGCTGCTTGAGGGCGGCCACCGCGAAGAAGTGCGTTTCGCAACGCTGCAAGATTTTCAAAAGTGGTACAGCAGTACGCTGGTGCCGAAACAAGATTCACAAGAATTTCTTAACGTCCCGATCAAAAATATTCAAGGCGAATACATGGTAGTTCGGCCTACCAGCGTTCTCGCAATTCGCGTAGAACCGATATTTACTTCTAGCGTCGAACGATACAATGAGTAAGGAAAATCATCAATTGAGTAGGGAAAATTGGAAATTGAGGAAGATTTTTCGCTATCAGCTATTGGCGATCGCCTGTTGCGTTTTGACGATCGCTTTTTCTGTGCCCGCCGTTGCAGTTCCGTCGCTGCAACCAATTAGTGTAAATCAGTTACAAGCGAGTGAATTGGAGTCGATCGGGCTTGACTCTCAAATCTGGGGCGAAAATGGCAAACCCGGAGATAAAGAATTGCTGTTAAAGTCGATCGACAACAGCCTCCGCTATCTCGATACATCAGCCGCCGCCAATGCTTACAGCCGCTATCCAGTAGCAGGAGTTACGCGCGATCGAGTCCGCCGTTCCCTCAATCGATTCCGCCAATTAGTTGTCAGTTCCACAACCCCCGCACAACTTCAGGAATCTGTCAAGCGCGAATTTGTATTTTACAAATCCACGGGCAAAGACGGTCAAGGAACAGTTGCATTTACCGGTTATTTCGAGCCGACTTACGCAGCATCTCGCACGCCGAATTCCGAATACCGTTATCCCCTGTACCGGATGCCGCCAAACATGGCATCTTGGCCGAAACCTCACCCGACAAGATTGCAATTAGAAGGTGAAGATGCTTTGCAGGCAAGCAAAGGATTGCTGCGGGGATTAGAATTAGTTTGGTTGCGCGATCGCTTCCAAGCATTTCTCGTGCACGTCCAAGGTTCTGCAAGATTGCAGCTAACAGATGGTAGCGTGATGACAGTAGGTTTTGCAGGCAAAACCAGTCACAGTTATACAGGTGTCGGGCGAGAATTAGTTAAAGACGGAAAATTTACTTTAGAAGAGTTGAATTTGCCGAAACTAACTGAATATTTCACCAACTTTCCCGCAGATATGAACAAGTATTTGCCGAAAAATCAAAGCTTTGTATTCTTCCGGGAAACCAACGGAGCACCGCCCACTGGCAGCATTGGAGTGCCAGTAACTGCCGAAAGGTCGATCGCCACCGACAAAGCCTTAATGCCACCGGGCGCACTAGCATTAATTAGTACAAAACTCCCTTATCCGAATGCGGCGGGAAAACTCGAACAAAATGCCGTGAATCGGTACGTTTTGGATCAGGATACTGGCGGCGCAATCAAAGGCGCGGGGAGAGTTGACGTATTTATGGGAACGGGGAATTTAGCGGGCGATCGGGCCGGTCATATCAACTCAACAGGAGAACTGTATTATCCGCTTTTAAAGTAGATTAATTCTACTTCATGTGATTGTTTGCTGTGCGTCGCAATCCCGGACACGGCACTGCCGTGTCCCTACAGATATCGCGGACAATCAATATGTAATCTATTTTTGATAATTGCTATAAAATAGAAATACCCCACCCTCCCAATCTCACAAATGCTCGACAAAATTCTGCAATTCTTCAAACGACTAATTCAGCGCCTGTTCGGAACCCCAACCAAACCCTCCCCGCCTTCAGAAAATACCGCCATCCGCCCAACCTTAACTGACGCGGAATACGAATCAAAATTCATGGAAATTCTCGAAGGGGTGAATGCCGGCTGGAGTCGCGGGGATGTAGCGGGATTCTTAATCGCAAAACGCCTTAAAGATGGTGAATTGGCTGCTTGGCTGCGACGGTTCGGGGAAAGATTGTTAGAGGGCGAACATGATGACACCGCTGCTACGGATGCGGTGGCATCGCTTCAGGAATTGGCGCAGCGGCTGGTTTTGTTAGGTAGAATTGGCAGCGGGGAATTTTCAGAGGTTGCGAGGCAAATTGGGCGGGAGATATTGACACGGTTTCCGCTGCCGGAGGTTGAGGAGGAGGATGCAAAGGGGAGGGTGATTGAGGCGGTGTTTGTTGGGGATGGTTTGGGTTTTTCTGGGGAAGTGAACCGCAGAGGCGCTGAGGGTGCGGAGGCAGAATCGGAAGTTAATGTAGATGCTGAAGCGTGGTGCGATCGGGGGAATGAGCAGTATAATTTAGGAAGGTTTGAAGAGGCGATCGCATCTTATAACCAGGCAATTGCTCTCAAACCAGACTACCACGATGCTTTGCACAACCGAGACGTAGCGCAACGTAAGTTAGGACAAATTGAATAGGCGAACTCGTTTTTATCCAGCATTTTGGCTAGGTATTGCGATCGATATGATACTATTAAGAATTAAGCGCAGTTTTTGTCCATAATTATTATACACTAAAATAGGAGTTGGAGGATTTAAATCCTCACTACAAACTTAATTGGTAAGGTGCACAATCCGCACCCTAAAATATATTTATCCTATGAGGATTAATCCGAAATCCTTGCATCCCAAACCCAAATCGAATGACACAAGTAATCGGCATTGACTTAGGCGGCACCGCAATTAAACTCGGCAGATTCAGCGAAGACGGCATTTGTCACCAATCCTTAACTGTCCCAACTCCTCAACCAGCAACGCCAGAAGCCGTTTTAGGCACAATGACCGATGCTATTTTACAATTGAATCCGGTCGAAAATGCTGTAAGTGCGATCGGCATCGGCACTCCAGGCCCCGCAGACGCCGCAGGCCGCATAGCCAGAGTCGCAATTAACCTCAAAAACTGGCATAACGTCCCTCTCGCTGACTGGTTGGAAGCTAAAACCGGACTGCCGACAATATTAGCAAATGATGCCAACTGTGCCGGATTGGGAGAAGCTTGGTTGGGCGCAGGAAAGCACTTTAAAAACCTAATCTTACTAACTTTAGGTACAGGAGTCGGCGGTGCAGTTATCTTAGACGGCCAACTATTTGCAGGCCATCAAGGTGCGGCCGGAGAACTAGGATTGATTGCTATAAATCCCGACGGCCCGGAGTGCAATAGCGGCAATCGCGGTTCTTTAGAACAGTATATTTCGGTGCAGGCAATTCGCCGGCAAACTGGTTTGGAACCTTTAGAATTAGCAGATTTAGCTAAGTCTGGAGATGCCAAAGGTTTAGAATATTGGCAAAATTACGGGCGCTATTTGGGTATCGGTTTGGCAAGTATAATTTATATTTTAACGCCGGAAGCTATTATTATCGGCGGTGGAATTAGTGCAGGTGCAGAATTTTTCTTGCCGACGGTTCGTGAAGAAATTGAGCGCAGGGTGCTGCCGAGTTCTCGTGAAGATTTGCAGTTATTGGTTGCTGAATTGGGCAATCAAGCAGGCATGGTAGGCGCGGCCAAATTAGCTTGGCAGCTTGTTCAATAGTTGAAAATTAAAAAAGCAGCGCATTTTACTGCGCTTTTTTCATATCTAAAATTAGGGTGCAACCTAAGTATTTTAGGTAAAAAAATAAAATGAATGTGAGGAGTTACTAAACATAGTCTCCCTTCATCCTTCATTGTTCGTGCTTCTAACTAAGGACTAATGACTAATGACTGATGACTAATGACTAATGACTAAGGACTAATGACTAATGACTGATGACTGATGACTAATGACTAATGACTAATGACTGCTTCACGGCAAAGATTGTCCAGTCGTATTTTTAATGTATTCCTGAATTTTTTGATAAACGTCCGAATTGCTTTCGCGCATAATAATAATATTAGTTGCGCTGTCAGGCAGGCAAAAGCTGATTAGCCGACCGTTCTGTTCGCAAGCAAAATAGCTAATTCGACTCATATCGATCGCAAATTCTTTGCGGTCATAATTAATGTTAATCCACGAACCTTTAGAATTGCGTTCGAGCGTTTTTTTTAGGTAATCAAGAACTTGTTTGTAAGCCTCATAATTGCCTTGGGGATTGAGGATAATCGGCTGACTGCTATTAGGCAGCCAAAATGTGATACGCTTGTTATCCAGTTCACTAGAAAAAGCACTAATAGTGTCCAGGTCAATTATGTATGTACTTTTCTCATAAGTAAATTTGCTCCAATAAGCCACAAAGCCTCCTCAAACCTATGTTTCCTGGTATTTTAGGATAGTTTGACAACTGATACCATTTTAGATTTTAGATTTTACATTTTAGATTGGGCATCACTGATGACTGTCGGGGTTTGGAGCACGGGCCTACAGTTGCATTCTTTTTTGAAACTGGTATCACCCTTGAAATCCAAGCTAAAAAGTTAAGCAAAAATATCAGCATTTTTACCTTCTGCCTTCTGCCTTCTCCCTTCGGGTACTAGCCCCCCCAACTCCTATGCTAGGGCTGGGGGGTGAAGTTTTTCACTCGTTGAGAATGCTGCCCGATATCATGTCTGGTAAGCGCGACCCCAATCAAATCTTATTGGTCGGTTGGGCGGGTTTTGTAGTCTCGATTGTCTGGCCTATTTGAATATTGTGTACTCTCACCCCCCCTACAGACATCTAATATATCAAAACTAATCGATCGCACATGATATCAGATCAGTTTGCGACAACTGTCCCAGCCACCAAGTCGAAAGCCTCAGCTTCTAAAACATCCTGCTTTCCCTGGCTGCTAGCGGCCTGGATAAACCCCTGAAACAAGGGGTGGGGCGCGCTAGGTCGAGATTGGAATTCGGGGTGAAATTGACTGGCTATGAAAAAGGGATGGTTGGGCAATTCGATCATTTCTACCAATCGGCCGTCGGGAGATGTGCCGGAGACTGCATAACCCGATTCTAAGAAAAGATTGCGGTAGGCGTTGTTAAATTCGTACCGGTGGCGGTGCCGCTCGTAAATCACTTCTTTCTGATAAAGTTTGAAAGCTAGGGTGTCTGGGTTGACGCGGCACGGATACAAACCCAGTCGCATTGTACCGCCCAAATCGACTACATCTTGCTGTTCTGGCAATAAATTAATTACCGGATTTGCTGTATCCGGGTCAAATTCAGCGCTGTTGGCATCCTCTAGTTGGGCGGTGTGGCGCGCCCATTCAATCACAGCACACTGCATCCCCAAACACAATCCCAAAAAGGGAATTTTGTGATGTTTAGCATATTCGATCGCCGCTATTTTACCGTCAACTCCCCGAATCCCAAAACCTCCGGGTACAACAATGCCGTTGATATCTTTGAGATAATTTTCGAGGTTTCCCGATTCTAAATCTTCTGAGTTGATCCAGTGCAAATTCAGGTCGCCACCGATCGCAATTGCCGCGTGCCGCAAAGCTTCTACCACCGAAAGATAAGCATCGTTCAACCGCACGTATTTGCCAACTAAAGCAATATCAATTTTGTGGTTGGGACTGTAAAGCCGCTTGACTAAGGTTTGCCACTGAGTCAAATCGGGTTGCCGCGGTTCGAGTTGCAGCAAATTGATGGTTTGTTCGGCCAAACCTTCCTGTTCCATCATCAGAGGTACTTCGTAGATACTTTTAGCATCTTGAGCGGTGATGACGCATTCTTCGGGGACGTTGCAGAATTCCGACAATTTCTGTTTCATGCCCAAAGACAGCGGGCGATCGCACCGACAGACTAAAATATCTGGTTGAATGCCGATCGACCGCAATTCCTTCACCGAATGCTGAGTCGGTTTAGTTTTCATCTCCCCAGCCGAAGGAATCCAAGGTATCAGCGTGACGTGCATATACACAACATTTTGCCGCCCGACATCCTTGCGAAACTGGCGAATTGCCTCCAAAAACGGCAAAGACTCAATATCTCCCACCGTTCCGCCGATTTCCGTAATCACGACATCGGGATTGGTATTTTTTGCTACTCGGTGAATTCGCTCTTTAATCTCGTTAGTGATGTGCGGAATCACCTGCACCGTACTCCCCTGATACTCGCCGCGGCGTTCTTTGTTAATCACCGCTTGATAAATGGAACCCGTGGTGACGCTGTTGAGGCGAGACATGGAAGTATCGGTAAAACGCTCGTAATGCCCCAAATCCAAATCGGTTTCTGCACCGTCTTGAGTCACGAACACTTCCCCGTGCTGAAACGGGCTGAGAGTGCCGGGGTCAACGTTAATATAGGGGTCTAGCTTCAAAATCGAGACAGAATAGTCCCGCGACTTCAACAAGCGCCCGAGGGAGGAAGCGACAATCCCCTTGCCGATACTGGAAACGACGCCGCCGGTCACAAACACAAATTTGCTCATAGAATTTTCGACTTTAGATTTTTCAATGTCAGGTCAGACTCAAATGTGACATACGTAATCCATAAGGGCAACCACGGGGGATTGCCCCTACACCCATTTGACCTATCATTGAGGATTGTTGTGTGCTTGCAACCAAGTTGTCAAATCTGACAAAGTGGTAAAGTCTAATAGCGCCTCTCCTAAACTCTCTAATTGCTCAGTGGATAACTGAGCGATGCGGGTTTCGGTATCGGAAGACAGCGCGCCGAGACTGCGCTCCAACAGACGAACAATTAATCGCAATTTTCCTTGTTTGATACCTTGCTCGATACCTTGTTCGATACCTTCTGCGAGGGCTATTTTGGTAGCTAGACTAATGGAGCCACGCTGGTCTTGAATCCACATTTCTCGCTTATCTAAATCATCTAATTCCTGAGCATTTAAATTCGCTGTACTGGCAATATTAAAAGCCTGTTTCAGTTCCTGTACATTTCCCAATTCTTCCGGAACAGACTGTAAAGCTTGAGCTGTTTTCATGAAATATATCCACTTATCTGTCAAGGTTTCTAATTCATCTAGTTCCTTGTTGAATTTTGGCAACTCCACAAACACCAACTCAAACTGATCCGCTAGATAATCTACTAAAAATGTCTTTTCTTTGAATGTAAAGTGCGAAATCACTGTATCCATGTTCTCAAACATTTTAAAATCTGTAATTGTCAGAGCAATCACAGGGTTTAACTTGCTGTAGCCACTTCCTGTGCTTAGCTGCATTGAATAAGTTTTAGTTGCATTATACAAAACCCGCTGCTGAAAGTATTCTACATTTAAAACCTGCATTTCAATAATCACAGTTTTGTCACCAGTAATCTTGGCTTTAACATCCAAGTAAGTATCTTTGATCCCTTTAATGTTTGGAGCTAAATAGGGGTCGATAATTTCTAAATCTTCGATAACTGGCTGTGCTTCGTAGAGGAGCGCATTCAAGAAACTAATTAAAATGTCTTTACTGTCCGTCGAGCCGAAGATTTTTTTAAAGGCAAAGTCGGTCTTGGGGTTGATAAAATTCATGGTAATTACAATTTATTAGGATTTCAGGGGTTTCGGTTAGAGCTATTTAACTGTCGTCTAAGTTAATTATACAATCTTGCAGGTTGGGGCCGATCGCCCGTTGGCGAAGCTTGCAGAAGAGGATCGACGAGCCCTTGTAAGTAATTTTTTCCAAAAAGCTAACTCAGGAACGTTTCGCCAATGGTAAGGTCATGGTAGACAAAGCATCTCAAATCTGAAGAGAAAAAACAGCTATGAAGTTTGTCTGCGTTATATCCCCCCAACGGTTGCTTTCTGCTGGTATCGCATTGCTCGCAGCGATCCTCTTCGAGGGCTTCGCTAACGAGTGCGGCGCGTGGCTCGCTCCCAATGCGGCCCGGGCACAAGCTCCTGGGGAAAATTATTCGTCTCTGTCGCCGAAAATCCTTGCTAGTAACGATGTGAATTGCAGTGGCGGACGATCGCCCCAAAGTCGCTGTCGAGTCGGCGGTTTGTTCGTCACAACTCAAAATACCGCCCGAGAACAAGTCTTTCCTCTCAAGCAGACTGAAGTTAAAGCCAAAATTGCTGGCAATATCTCCCGCGTCGAAGTTGTTCAGAAGTTTGAAAATCCTTTTCCCGAATCTTTAGAAGCTGTTTATGTATTTCCTTTGCCCGACGAAGCGGCGGTGGATGATATGGAAATAAAAATAGGCGATCGAACTATTAAAGCTGATATCAAACGCCGCGAGGAAGCTTTGGAAATTTACGAACAAGCCAGAAAGCAAGGTCGGACTGCGGGTTTGTTGGAACAAGAACGCGATAATATTTTTACTCAGTCTCTCGCTAATATCAAACCGGGAGAAAAAATTGAAGTTACGATTCGCTACACGGAAAGTCTCAAATTTGCTGGCGGCGATTACGAATTTGTGTTTCCAATGGTGGTAGGGCCGCGCTATATTTCGGGAAATTCAACAGGTGCCGATCGCATTAACCCGCCTGTCTTGCCTCCCGGAACGCGATCGGGCCACAATATCGCTGTTTCAGTAGAAATAGATGCCGGTGTTGCGATCGGCGATGTCCGCTCTACTTCCCATCAAATTACAACTGACCGCAGCGGCAATATTGTGCGCGTCCAATTAGCCAATTCTGACACAATTCCCAATAAAGATTTAATTCTGCGCTATCGAGTAGCGGGGGAAAATACTCAGGCAACAGTCCTGACGGAATCCGACAAACGGGGCGGCCATTTTGCTACTTATCTAATTCCGGCATTAAACTACAAAACTAATGAAATTGTACCGAAAGATGTCGTATTTCTGATGGATACTTCCGGTTCTCAACAGGGCGAACCGCTGGCAAAATCTAAGGAGTTGATGCGCCGCTTCATTCAAGGGCTGAATCCCAACGATACTTTTACTATTATTGATTTTGCCAACACTGCAAAAGCGCTTTCAACAACTCCTTTAGCAAATACGGCGGCTAACCGACAAAGCGCCATTAATTATATCGAAAATTTGCAAGCTAACGGCGGCACAGAACTGCTTAACGGCATTCAAACAGTGATGAATTTTCCGACAACAAAAACAGGAAGGCTGCGGAGTATTGTACTAATTACTGACGGTTACATTGGCAATGAAAATGAAGTGCTAGCTCTGGTTCAGCGGAGTTTGAAACCGGGAAATCGACTTTATAGTTTTGGTGTCGGCAGTTCGGTGAATCGGTTTTTGCTCAACCGTTTGGCGGAAGTGGGAAGAGGCACGTCTCAAGTGATTCGTCAAGATGAACCGTCAGCAGAAGCGGCAGAAAAGTTTTTTCGTCAAATTAATAGTCCGGTATTGACTAATATTCAAATTAGTTGGGAAGGAATGGGGGAAAAACCGGAGATTTATCCGATCGCGCCACCGGATTTGTTTGCGAGTCAGCCGCTGGTTTTGTTTGGGAAAAAGACCGATCGAGCTAACGGCCAACTTCGCATCCGCGGCACTATGGCGGGCGGCAAAGCTTACGAGCAAGTTTTGCCTGTTAATTTTGCTCAATCCGGCGGGCGGCAGCGGGAGTCAACTTCAGTCGCAGCAACCGCTACGGATTTTGGCAATCCGGCGGTAGCTCAACTTTGGGGTCGATCGCGCATTAAAGATTTAATGAATCAAATGTTTGGTGGGGAGACTAAATCTCTGGTGGAAGCTGTAACTAATACTGCTCTGACTTATCGGTTGCTGTCGGAATACACGGCTTTTGTGGCTGTGAGCGAAGAAGTGCGAGTCGAACCAGATGGAACTCGCCGCCGCGTGCAAGTGCCTGTGGAATTGCCACAGGGTGTCAGCTATGAGGGTATTTTCGATTCGGGAGGAGCCGAGTCAACTAGGGGCGGCATTAGGAACGCTACCCCGACTCGCAGCCAGGCACCGGTGATGCCAGCTCCTGTTATGCCGCCGCCGCGGCAGCGAGATAACGGTGAGTCGCAACGCTTGCAGCCAAAGGCTTCTCGCTGGGAAGTAGTCAGTGCCGAAGGGTTGGATGCCGGGGCGATCGCCGCTTTGACTCAATACCTGCAATCTGTTAATCTCCCGGCGGGGGTTAGCGGTGAAACGGTGTGGGAGTTATCGGTACAAGACGGCCGCGTTGCCCGAGTGGCGATAGACACTCAAACATCGACGCTGCAAGCAACAGACGCCGTAGAGACTCTCAAGAGCGCCTTGAGTTCCTGGCAACCTCCCGCAGGATTCAAAGGCACGCTGCGCCTGAAGTTGCGAATAACGGTCGATCGTTAAGGAATGACTATCTATGTCAAAAAACATTAACTTTTAATTCAAAAATACCGAAAGGGCGATCGCTACCGCGAGGAAGATATAAAATCTTTATTAAGAGATCGCCTTTAAACAAAAAGTGATGTTAATGGGAGTCATACAGTTTTATCGGACGCTGAAACAGTCTAATTGCTGAAACAGTTTAATTGCTGAAACCTTAAGAGTAAAGATTTCTCGATCGAACCCCCCAATCATAGAAGGTATCAAGCCCTATGGAAGTTAGCGAACTGCTCAACAATTACGAAAAAGGAGAAAGAGACTTTGCTGGAGCCGACCTCAGCGGGGCGAACCTCAGCGGAGCCATCTTAATCGGAGTCAACCTTTCCCGAGCCAATCTTTCCGGGGCGAACCTCAGCAGGACATTTCTCACCAAAGCAACACTCAAAGGCGCACAGATGCAAAGAACAAATCTGACTTTTGCCAAAATGGGAGAAACCAAACTCTCAGGCGCAGATTTGACAAAAGCTAATTTGAGCGGAGCTTTTTTTGTAAAAGCAAAATTGCCCAAAGTAAAGTTAAGCGGCGCAACTTTAACCGGCGCCAACCTGCGGGGTGCTGTGTTGTGGAATGCCAATTTGTGCAGCGCCGAGTTGCAATTAGTTAACTTGTTAGGCGCAAATCTGACGGGAGCTAATTTTAAATGGGCAAACCTTTACGGTGCAAAGCTCAACTGTGCAAAACTTTTTGGTGCTCAATTAACAGGAGTCAGTCTGCGGCGAGCGCAGTTGACAGGGGTGAATCTCTGCGGTGCAGATTTGAGCGGCGTTAACGTGAGCGAAGCTAAACTGATGGGAGCTAATTTGGAAGGCTCGAATTTGGCGGGGGCTAATTTCAGCGCGGCTCAGTTGCGGGGGGTGAAGTTGGCGGGAGCGAACTTAACCGGGGCTAAGTTGAGGGGAAGTTGTTTGAGAGGGGCAAATCTGAATTGGGCAAAGCTGTGTCAAGCAGATTTGATGGCAGCAGATTTGAGCGAGGCGACGTTAATAGGAGCTAATTTTGATAATGCTTTGTTGGCGGGAGCTATTTTGCCGGAATCTACAAGGCGCTATTTTTCCTTGGCTGCGGCGGGCAAAGTCAATTCTTGGGAAGTTGCAGAAATTAAGAATAGGTAATTGGGAATTGGGAATTGGGAATTGGGAATTGGGAGGCTCGCAGTGCTTTAAAATCAATGGACGCAATCGCCCACAAAGAAATCGGTTTTTTTTAGCGAGATTTAGGGTTTAAATCAAGTATGTTGGTTGAAAAACCCGGTTTCTAATACCAATTATCAAAAGCATCCGTAGGGAAACGGCAATGCCGTGTCCCGACGAGGGAATGCGCTCATTGTTTTCTGTTCAAATCAATTCTTTAATCTCAAATCGTTATGACAGTTAATTTCGGGGTGGTGCTGGTAACTGCGGGTTCGGAGGCAGAGGCGGAGAATCTCGCGAAATCTTTAGTTGAACACAAGCTGGCTGCTTGTGTGAGTTTGTCACCAATTCGCTCTATTTATACTTGGCAAGGGAAGATTCATTCCGAGTCAGAGTGGCAATTGCTGATTAAAACAGATTTGGCTAAATTTGAAGCTTTAAAAACAAAAGTACAGGAACTCCATTCCTATGAAGTTCCCGAAATTATTGCTATTCCTATTATCGCTGGCAGCGATGCCTATCTCGATTGGATCGGCAAATCTTTAAGTTTGCAGTCAGAAGTTTAGGGAGCATCCCAATTTGGTAAAAAGCGTTTTTTAGGAGTGCGATCGTCCCGCTCGCTTGCGTATCTCTAGCGAGCGGGACGATCGCACTCGTGTGAAAGCAAAAACGGGATACTCCCGGACTTTAGTCCTAAATTATCCAATGATATCGTTTCCGGTTGGATCGGAATTATATATTTGGATGATCGGTGCGAGCGTCCATAGCGAACGATCCATGCCGCGAGCGAGACGCTCGCACTACTACTGTATGATTCCGACGTAACCGGATTTGATATGAAGAGGGACTGGAATCCCTACTACAAACGATCGGAAACCTACGAATTATGACTGGTAGGGCCGATGACGCCGACTTTGTGGCGAAAACTTAGTTCGCCGCCGAACCAGCCTGTAACGCCCAGCAAGGTTGCCACGACGATCGATATTGCTAAACCTGTATATACGATCGGCTCAGCCGGATTTCCTTGTCGCAAAACCAGGTTAATCAGGGAAAGTACCAAAGCCGCCACATTGCCGCCCATGTGCAACCAACCGGCACTGCGCTCGCGCACTCTTTTAATTTTGAAAAAATCTAAAAAGCCCGTGATTCCCGCCAAAACCCCCGCACCAAAACCGGCACCGATCAGCCAAACCGAAGCTCTCGCCCAAAACGGATCGCTGGTCAGCCAATAACCGATATCCGTGCCGGCGGCTCCTACTAAAAAGGCTACCGGAAACACGATCAGGACTGGGTGGAGGGGATGACCTGCAACTGAAACTGTACTTGTAATCCCAGCGTCGCGATACTCTGTATCGTCACTTTCGAGAATCGGCGGAATATTGGGATAGGGTGTATTATTTATTTGATTTGTTTCCATGATTTCTAGCGATCGGTGTTCTACCTACAAAGCCCGTTTTTATTGAATTGAAGTTAATCCCAAATCCGCTCGCCATTTTCGTCAACGCGGGCCTGCCGAATTACGTCGGAAATTTCGTCGGCGTCTTTGACGTGGTGCAAAGCTTTCTTTTCCCCATCCGGTTCTTCTACGACCACATAAGTTGGAACTGTAACAACATCTCCCGTGATGTCGGGCACGTGGTCAACTGCCAGTTGCTGGGCTTTTTCTTCGATGGTTTGCGGTTCGTCGGAAATGCGATCGCCCGGATTGACAGTGCGCTCCATATCTTTGCCTGGTTTGTCGGTACTCATAAAAACCTCTCTGGTATTTCTAATTTTTTGCTTACTCTAATTGCTACTATTGAACGAAAAATCTCCCTGCACAAACATCTCCCGAGGGGTGGAAGTTTCAGTTAGGGCGATCGCAGGCAGCATCTACCTACAGGAAGAGGCTTTGCGGCTTGTTCCAAAAAAACCTAAGCTAAAATCGAAGCACGATATTTTCCTTCCCTTTGAATTGCCCATGAAAAGTTACGATTGGATTGTTGTCGGCGGCGGCATTACGGGTGCGGCACTGAGTTATGAACTAGCAAAAAAAGGTTTTGCTGTGCTGCTTTTGGAACGAGATGCTACCATGCAAAATGCGACTCGTTTTAGTTACGGCGGCTTGGCTTATTGGTCGGGGACGACTGATTTAACTCGTCAATTGTGTCGGGAAGGTATCGAACGCCACCGCAATTTATCGGCGGAATTAGATGCTGATACTGAGTTTCGCGAGTTGGATTTGTTGCTGACAATTGATTCGGGTATTGATGCCGAAACAGTAGCGGCTAATTACGCGGATTTTGCGATTGTTCCGCAGCTTTTGAGCGTTGCAGAAGCTGGCGAGTTGGAACCTTTGCTGAATAAAAGTGCGATCGCCGGAGCTCTGACTGTGCGTCACGGTCACATTTCGCCTACAGCCACAAATAAAGCTTATTGTCAAGGGTTTGTGCGGTTGGGAGGAACTATAGAATTTGCTGAAGTAGTTGGGTTGATCGAAGAGGGAAATCGGATTTCGGGAGTCAAGACAGCACAGGAAATTTATTGTTGTGAAAATGCTGTTGTTTGTGCTGGAGGTTGGAGTCGGAGTTTGCTGAAGGCGGCTGGTGTTTCTGTGGAAGTTTATTTTACTCGCGCGGAGATTTTGTCAACTGCACCTGTGGATTTGAAACTCAGGACTTTGGTGATGCCTGCGCTATTAAAACGTTTTGAATTGGAAGCTGAATCGAGTAAAAGTGAGGTAAATTTTCTTTGGGATGAACCGGGTAAAGAGTTACAGCCGCCGGTGTTAGATGCTGGTGCAATTCAGTTTAATGATGGGAGTTTGCGGATCGGGCAATTGTCTCGCACTTTGAGCGATTTGAATGCTAAAGTCGATCGCCAAACTAGCGAAAAGGCAATTCGTGCAGGTATCGGCAAGGTTTTGCCTGCTTTGGAAAATTTACCGGCAACTTGGCACGATTGTATTGTGGCATTTAGCGCGGATAATTTGCCCGTAGTGGGGGAAATTGGATCTCGCCCTGGATTGCACGTTTTTTCTGGTCTCAGCAATGCTTTGACTATTGTACCTGCTTTGGCTGAGCGATTTGCTAAGGCAGCGGGGGGAGAAGAAGATAGGGCGATCGAGCTTTTGTCTCCCAGTCGATTTATCGCAGAAGAAAGAAGGCAGAAGGCAGAAGGCAGAAGGCAGAAGGCAGAAGGCAGAAGGAAGAAGGCAGAAGGATAGATGACTAATGACTACTAACTAATGACTAATGACTAATGACTACTAACTAATGACTACTAACTAATGACTACTAACTAATGACTAATGACTAATGACTACTGACTACTGACTACTGACTACTGACTACTGACTAAAAAAGGCAGCGCGACAATAAATGTAGTACCTTTATCGAGTTCACTTTCCACACTTATTGTACCCCCGTGCAGGTCAACTATGTGTTTGACAATGCAAAGTCCCAACCCTGAGCCTTTAATCTTGCCTACATTAGCACCCCGTTCAAACTGCTGAAATAATCTCTCCTGATATTCCGGTGTCATGCCAATTCCTTCATCTTGAACGCAAAAAATTACTTGTTTACCCTCACACCTTAATTCTAGACTGACAGTCCCACCATTTGGAGAATATTTTATAGAGTTTGACAGCAAATTAGTGAGGAGGTGTTGCACCAGTTTTGCATCCACATCAGCTTGGATTTTTTTTGCTTGAGTGTGGAAAGTTACTAAGTGTTTTTGAGTAGCGATGGGTTGTATTTCTTCTAAAATAGATTTGCACAAATCAATCATATTTACCTGGTTTAAATTCAAGGAAAGTTTGCCAGATTCTGCTTTGCTGAGCATTAAAATTTCCTCCAGCAATTCACTCATATTACTGACGGCTTTTTTAATGCGATCGAGATTTTTATTGCTAATTCCTGGCGTCCTCTGCAATTCGCTATCTTCCAGCATTTCAGCCGATAGCTGTATGGTAGTTAAAGGAGTGTTTAAATCGTGGTAAGCCATTGAAATAAAGCGCGATCTGTTTTCGCTTTTCGCTGCTGCTAATGCAATTAATGTTTTCATACTAACTGCTTCTTGATGTTTGCTCAGCGCTATCTTGATGGTCGCGTGCAGTTCTCTTTCTTTAAAAGGTTTGAGGAGGTAGCCGTAAGAACCAGTATTTTCGGCTCGCTGCAAAGTTTCGTCGTCGGCATAGGCAGTTGTATAGATAATTGGGATATCTAATTCTTGATTAATTATTGCTGCTGTTTCTATGCCGTCAATGTCGCCTTTGATGACTATATCCATTAAGATTAAATCTGGTTTTAGTTCGCCGGCGCGCTGGATGGCATCGGCTCCTGAAGAAACGATATCGGCGATTTGATATCCCAATTTTTCTAATTTTGGAGATAAATTCTTAGCAATTAACAGTTCGTCTTCGACTATCAAAATACTAATGGATTTTTCTGGGATATTCATAGTTTTACAACCTTTGAGAGTAGTTTAATTCGTGAAATTTTAAGTAAAATGTTGTACCAATTTGTGTTGAAAGTTCGATGGTTCCTTCTAATTGCTCGGTTAAAGTGCAGACGACTTGAAACCCCATCGAGTTAGTTTTCCGAAAATCTAAGTTTTGAGGAAAGCCAATGCCGTTGTCCTTAACGAAAAGGTGGATTTCCCGATCGCTCGTTTGATAGCATTCTACACTAACTGTACCAGTTGCGCCATCAGGAAAAGCGTGTTTTAGGGTATTTGAAACCAATTCATTAGCAATTAAACCGCAGGGAGTAGCCGTTTCAAGATTTAAGGAAATTGGTTCAGCTAATACCTGCAACAGAATGCGGTTGTCGCTAATATTGTAAGAGTGAAACAAGTTACTTACCAAATCTTCGAGATATTCGCCAAAATTAATTTGCGCCAGGTTGGTCGAGCGGTACAGTTTCTCGTGAATCAGAGCCATAGAATTAAGGCGATTCTGACTTTCTTCAAACATTTTGCTTAATTGCGGGTCGGCAACTGTGTTCGATTGCAATTCTAACAGACTGGCAACTACGCAGAGGTTGTTTTTGACGCGGTGGTGAATTTCTTTGAGCAAAATTTCTTTTTCTTTCAGGGAGTTTTTCAAATTTGCTTCCGCTTGTTTGCGCTCGCTCAGTTCAGCTTGCAGTTGCTGGTAAAGTAGAGATTGCTGAATGGCGATCGCCAATTGATTCACTAACTGCTGAAATAAATTGATTTCCCATTCTTGCCACTTACGAGGGCGATCGCATTGGTGGGCAATCAGCAATCCCCAAAGTTGGCTGTGCTGAATAATCGGCACTACTAACTTTGCCCTAACTTCAATCAGTTTCATAAACTCTACCACACAAGGTGTAATGCAGGGGTCATATAGTTCGGAGATCGCACAAATTCGCCCTTGCATATAAAGCTGATAACTTTCAATCGGAAAAACCTCTTCGCCAAAATATCTATTCACGAGTTGGCTGCATCCTTCTGCCACGGCTTCAGCAATGACTAGCCCGCCCTTTTTGGGTAAAATTTGATAAACCAAAACTCGATCGGCTAACAATACTTGCTGGAGTTCCGCAACCGTGGTGTTGAGAATTTCTTCTAATTGCAAAGACTGGCGGACGCGGCGGGCGATCGCCTCCACGAGCCGTTCTTGCTCGAACTGCTGCCCCCTAGCGATTTCGGCGTATTTAGAATTGCTGATATCGGCGGCATAACCAATAATTTCGATCGGAATGCCCCTGCTGTCAACCAATAGTTTTAGTTCCGTCCGCAGCCAGCGGTAAAGTCCGTCTCGGTGCAGAAAGCGGTACTCGCTAATGCAATTTTTACCTTCGGACAATTCAGAAAATTTAACTGTAAATTGTCGCCGATCTTCACGGTGAATGCGGCTCGCCCAAAACTTAGGATTTGCTAACAGCTCTTGGGGGTCGTAGCCAACCATTGTCTTAACGTTGTCGCTGATGTAAGTAGTACAAAAATCCCCCGCCGGTGCGGCTGTAAAAATTACCGCCGGATTAGAAGCGAGCAAAAATTGCAGCCGTTCTTTTAACTGTTGCAATTCCATTTCTGCTCGCTTGCGATCGCTGATATCTTCGATCGCCCCCATGCTGTAGAGAGGAATGCCCTCGCGATCGCGGATCAGTGTCACCGTCAAGTTGGCCCACATCAACTCGCCATTTTTCTTAATCAAGCGTTTTTCCATTTGGAAGCGAGGAATATTGCCCTCCACCAACTGCTTAATTTGCTCCACATCTGCTTGTAAATCTTCTGGATGCGTGAGGTCAGTAAAGGTCATGGTAGCCAAATCCGCATCGCTGTAGCCCAACATCTGGCGGTGAGCTTCATTCACTTCGATCGTGCGGTAGTCGCGCACGCTTGTCAAAGCGATCGCGATCGGAGCATCGTCAAATAAGTTGCGAAACTTTTCCTCGCTCTTTTGCAGCGCAGCTTCTGCGTGTTTGCGAGCGGTAATGTCTCGGGCCACCCAGATCACCCGATCGACCGCCAGCGGCGAAATACTGCCATCAAACCAGATTAACTTGCCACCAATTTCCATGCTGTATTCAACTCTGTGGGTTTTCTGAGTTGCCAAGGTTTGGCGAATGTGCCCCAGGAAAAAATTAGCTTCCGCTTCTGGGAAGATTTCGGCGAGGGTTTTGCCTAGCATTTCAGGAACCCCTCTGTACAGCAGTTCGGGAGCCGTAGGGGCGACTTTGAGATAGCGGCCGCTTGCATCGAAAACCAGCACGACATCCGTCATGGCATTAAAGTGCGCCAGCAGTTCGGCTTCGGAGTTTTGCAGTTTTTCTGCGGTCAATTTACCTGCTAATACGGCTTGTTTGTAGCGTTCAGTGCGTTGCTGGACTCGCTGTTCTAACTCTGCGTTGAGTTTTTGCAAAGCGGTTTCTGCAAGCGTGCGATCGCTCACATCTCGACCCACAGCTTGATACTCAACGATTTTTCCTGTCTCGTCAAAGATTGCCCGATCGATCCACTGGTGAGTGCGAATTTCGCCACTTGGCAAAATTACTTGGTGTTCGGAAGTAAAAAAAGGCTTGTCGGGAGATAATAAATTATATTGCTCCAGAAAAGATTCTCGGTCTTTTTCTAAAATCAGCGGCAGGAAGCTGTTACCGAGCAAGTCTTCTGGTTGCACGCCGAAATAACGGCAGTAAGCTTGATTGACAAATGTCCTTCTGCCGTCGGGGAGGTAGCGGCAAATCAGTTCGGTTTGGTCTTCCACAATAGCCCGGTAGCGGGCTTCGCTCTCCCCCAGGGCATTTTCGGCATTTTGGCGATCGCTGACTTGTTTGGCGATTTCTGACTGGTTTTCTAAGATTTCACACTGTTTTTGCTGAAGTTTGACAACTTTTTGCTGCAACTTTTTAACTCGCCTGTAAATTTCTCGGCGTATCCTGTTTTCGCTGACTAAACCTACGGGCTGACCGCGTTCGTCCACAATTGGCAAGCAATCGATCGAGTGTTGACAAAACAGCTTAAATGCGGTAAAAACATTTGTAAATTCAGATTCTTTTAAGATAATTAAATTTCGCGTCATTGCGTCGGCGACTTTCATTGTTTGCCATCCAGATTCGGTGGCGACTAAGTTCAGCACATCTCGGGGGCTTAGCAGTCCGATTAGCTGATTTTCATCGACAACTAAGACGCAACTAATCGATGCTTTTACCGTTTCGTTTGAGTCGGGAAGCGCAGGTGAATTAGGCAGCGGACAAGGGTCGATCGCCCGACGCATCAGGGCGATCGCATCTTCGAGGGAAGTGGAGGGAGCAACCGTCACAGGGTGGCGATCGACAAATTCTAAAGGCGATCGTAAATTTGCCGGCAAACTAGCAAGTTCCATCAGTCTTGGCCAAAAAGTATTGCTAGTTAACTTTAGCAACACTTTTTGTCATCAGCCAGATGACTGATGACCGACCTTATTTTGTCCGATGAGAATATAAGTTTTCATTCCCCCTTTCCCTTTAACTTCAATAGTTCCCCGCTCCTGAAACAAATATTTGTGTTCTACTAACTTATAAGTAGTTTCGCTGACTTGAATTCGCCAAGGCAAACCGTGAGATTCCATGCGGGAAGCAATATTTACCGTGTCGCCCCACAAATCGTAAATAAACTTCTTGATGCCAATTACTCCGGCAACAACCGGGCCGCTGTGAATGCCGATGCGGATGCTAAAATATTTATTATTGTTAGCATTAAATCTGGCTATTTCTGCTTGCATATCTAGCGCCATTTGGGCGATCGCCTCTGCGTGGTCTGTCCTGGGTTCAGGCAGTCCTCCTACTGCCATGTATGCGTCGCCGATGGTCTTGATTTTTTCTAACCCGTGCCGTTCGCACAAAAGGTCGAATCCTGAGAAAATCTGATTGAGGAGCTCCACGAGTTCGATCGGATTCATGACGGCAGACAAAGCAGTAAACCCCACAATGTCGGCGAACAAAACAGTCACTTCCGGAAAGTATTCGGCAATAGTAGTTTCGTTTTGCTTGAGGCGTTCTGCTATTGCCTTGGGTAAGATATTTAACAGCAGGTTTTCTGATTTTTCTTGTTCTTCCCGCAGGGCATCTTCTACTTGCTTGCGTTCCGTAATGTCGTGGTAACTCCAGACTCTGCCGATAATTTTCTCTCCGAGCCGCTGCGGTTGCGAATAGCGTTCAAAACATCTGCCATCTTGAAATTCCAACAAGTCGTAACTTTCGGCTTCAGGCTGTTCGTAAAGCGATTCTATTCTCTCTTGAAATGCTTGGGGATCTTTGAGTTGGTTCAGGACAAAGGCGATCGTTGCGGCGTCGTCTCGGAGTGCCATCACTTCATTAGGTATGCCCCACATTTCCACAAATTCTCGATTGAAAGTGACTATTTTTCCTCTGCTGTCAATAGCTAAAATACCGTCCCCCGTAGAATCAAAAGTTGCTTGCAGCAGGGACACAGATTTTGCTAGGGCGTCTTCTGCCATCTTTCGAGCAGTAATGTCTCGCAAAATAGCGCGAACCGCTACTAGCGAACCTTCCGCAAATTTACAGCTTATGCTACCTTCCAACAAAATTTGTTCGTGATGTTTAGTAATAAATATTGCTTGAATTGAGTCTGGATAAAGTGTATTTTCATTGACGTTTTTATTGATAATAGCTTGATACAATATATCCAGAGACTCTTGGGAACTGTTGGGATGAATAATATCAAACACAGTCATTTGAGCAATTTCTGCTTCGCTGTAGCCCAGAGTTTCCCGCCAAGCCCGATTTACATACAAAAAATGACCGTCGGCTCCAATACTTTGAATTAAGTCAGTAGCATTTTCAAATAAGTCTCGCAGTTGTTCTTCGCTTTCCCGCAAAGCTATTTCCGCTTGCTTGCGCTTGATAAATTGACTCAGTTGGCTGCCGATGGTTGCCATTGTCTGGAGCAATTCTTCATCAAAACACTGCACTTCCCGGCTGAAGAAAGTCATTACCCCCAACACAGACCTGGCAGAATTTTCCTGCTCGCAGTCGCCCAAAATTGGGAAGCCAAAAGCTCCGTGCAGTCCTTCTTGGGCGGCGATTTCTCGGCGCAGACAACAGTCGCTTTCTGTGACATCTGCAATCCACTGAGAGGAACCGCTGGCCCAAATGAGACCGGGCAATCCTTCACCAAACGCACAGGTCATTTGTTCGGTAAATTCGGCAAATTTGGGGATAGAAACAGAGCGTTTTGTCCAACTGGCGACGCACCGAAGCAAATTGGGGTCGGAAACCGCAGTTATTCTCTTAGTTTCTGACAGCAGTTTTTCCCCAGCTTCTGGCATCCAAAGTTCGGCGGTATCCCATCCCAAGCTGTCGCAAATTACGGGGAGAATTGCTGCTAGACCTTTTTTGATTGTTTCGGATGCCGACAGGATGCGGGTGGTTGCGTACTGAACTATTTGTCGCTGGCGGGCGCGCTGTCTATCTGTCACATCGCGGCCGATGTACACGAAATCTTGAACGGCGGCTCTTGCTTGAAAAATGCCTTTAATGTCAGTCGAAATCGCCGTACAGGAAAACGAAACTGTTAGTTTTTGTCCGTTTTTGGCCCGGCAAATTACTTCGGTGTTAGTTTGAGATTGTTGAGGCATATCTTGGCTGACTGCTTGCAAAGATCCGCCAAAAGCAGCAAGAGCGTCTATTTGCTGGCCTACTAATTCTGATTCGCTGTAACCGAACAAATCTTGAGCCGCTTGATTGACTTTTTTAATTTTTCCCGAGGCTGTTGTTACCAATAAAACTTCGACCATTGAACTAATAATTTTTTCAACATAATTATTAGTAGCGGCTAAGGTACTCAACAAAATATTCATTTCATTGGTAGCTTGGACTAGAGTTTGTTCCAAACCCATTCTGTCGGTTACGTCTTCAAAAAATACAATTAATCTCTGATAATTATCGTCATTGTTGAACTCGACTATATACATATCAAAATAAAGCTGCAAACCATTTCCTAATACCCGCGCGATCGCTTTTAATTCAAAATTGGGCAAACGTCTTTCAAAAATATCGATTAAAATTTCTTCAGTTCCCACCAATTCTGGAAAGGGAATGCGGACATCGTTGCCGGCGACTACTTCCTCGGGACTATCGGCAAACCGCTGCACTTTGAGAGAGATTTCTTGGATTAAAAAGTCTTTATCGAGTGCTAGGTACTCCAAGTGGTGGGGAACTAACAGTTTTTTTAATAAGGTTTTCATGTGAGATTTGTAGTAGTGAATGCGCCCTTTGTACCGAATTATCTGAAATTAATCTATAGCGGTTCTCAAGCGTGGTGAGGTATGCCCTATGCCCTATTCCCTATGCCCTATTCCCTATGCCCAATATTACCTCATGTTACTGAGAAACGCTATATTTATCTCTGTTTGTAAAATGGAATTTTGACGATAAAGGTAGTGCCTAACCCTGTGTCGCTGGAAAATTCGATTTTACCTCCGTGCAAGTCTACACACAGCTTCACTATGGATAAACCCAGTCCTGTACCTGGTATTTTTCCGACATTTTGGGCTCGGTAATAAGATTCAAACAGTTGTTCTTGGTCTTCGATAGGAATGCCAATGCCTGCGTCTTTAATTTGAAATTTAGCTTCTTCATTGTCACAATTTAATTCAAAATAAATATTGCTGTCGATCGGCGAATATTTGACAGCATTTGACAGCAAATTTGTCAAGATGTGCCGCAGCAATTTTGCATCGAGTGCGGGCCAGTGTTCCGTTTCCTCCGACTCGTTCTCTATTTTTTTTACGGGCGCAACTAATTCGGGACAAATAAAATTAATTGTATGATTTTTTGCGTAACTAATTTTAATTGATTCTACTAACTCGCTGCAAAATTTTTGTAAGTCAACTGGTGCGGGATTGAATTCGAGTTTTCCGGCTTCGGCGCTGCTGAGCAGCCGCACGTCATCTAATAGCTGAGCCATGTGTTTAGATGCTGATTTAACGTGTTGGAGGTATTCTTGTTTTTCCGCGTCGGTGATTTCGTCGCCGTAGTCTTGGAGGATTTTAGTAGCAAATAATATTGTATTTAAAGGATTGCCGAATTCGTGAGCGAGCATCGAAAAAAAACGAGATTTTACCTGTCTGAGTTCTTGCTCTTTTGCCAAAGAGCGGCGAATTTCTATTTCTTGTTGCTTGCGTTCTGTGATGTCTCTGCCAATATAGATGAAATCGTAAAGTTCCTGTAATTCTGTCTGAATTGCCGAACAGGAAAATTCTACCCAAATTTCTTCTCCTGCTTTAGTAGTGCAGATTACTTCCAGTTCTTTGAGCAGCTCTTGATGAGACAAAATATAGCGGTGGCGAGCTTGGTAAAGCAATTTTTCTTCGACTACTATTGTGGAGAGGGGGTGGCCGATCAATTCTGCTTCGCTGTACCCAAATAACCATTGTGCCGATTGATTGACTGTTTTGATAGTTCCTAATGTTGTTGTCACCAACAAAGCATCGCCCATCGAGCGAATAACTTTATCTATATAATCGTTAGAAGCGGCTAAGGCGCTCACCAAAAGATTAGCTTCATTCGCCCTCTGAATCAACGATTGCTTCATCACCATCTTTTCGGTGGCATCTTCAATCAAAATTAGCAATTTACTGGGCACATTTTCTTGTTCGTCTTCATGTTTGATAGCCAACAGATCAAAGTATAAAGGGCGGTTGTGGTCGGTAAACCGAGCGATACCTTTGAGTTCAAAACTCGGCCGCCGTCCCGTAATGATAGACATGAGGATATTTTCAATGCCAATCAGTTCGGGAAAACTCATGCGAGCATCTGCACCGGGTATCGCGTCGCCCGGAGTATCGGCATAATGCTGCACTTTGGCGGAGGTTTCCTGAATGATGAAATGGTGATTTACTACAAAATACTCGGTTTTTCGCGGCTCCAACAGCTTTTTCAAAAGGGGGTTCATACTTGTTCTACCATTGTGTAAGCTAGTTTATAGAAGATTTCGTCAACGTCTTTGCCTGTTTTAGCAGATGTCGCGTAAACTGCTATTACTTTGTCTTGACCTATCGAATGGGATATTTCCACTAGCAGCGCCAATTTTTCCTCGTCAATCAAGTCTACTTTGTTCAAAGCGACGATTATTGACCCTTTAGGATTGACTGAAGAAAAAAGCTGAATGTGTTCGGAGATTCGCTCAACTGTTTCGGATCGGCTGACATCGGCAACGATTAAAACACCGCTAGCTCCCTGCAAGTAAGTCGGTGCTATGCCTTTGAATTTTGTATGCCCTTCTAAGTCCCAAATTAGCAACTGTGCTGTGACGATTTCCTGCCGTTTTGTGTTTTCTAAGATGATGCTTTTGCGAGAAATTTTTACTCCCACAGTGGAGAGATACTGGTCGCTGAATTGCCGATCGACAAAACGGCGGATCAGGCTGGTTTTACCGACGCCAAAATCGCCGATCATGCACATTTTTTTAGATATAGTAACTGACATAATTATTTGCTGTTTATAGTCTTAGTTATTGGTTCAAATAGCACGCATCTGCTTAAAAGTCGCGGTTGATTGGGTTCCACGTCGGCAGGAGGATTGGGGTTGCCGACGGTTTGGAGGCGCTTCGGGTCAGCACCTTGTCGCACTAAAGCATCTCGCACTGCTGCGGCACGCTTGAGCGACAACTGTTGATTTGTAGCAAGTTCCCCAGTTCGATCGCTGTGCCCAATTATCTTAATATGTTTTTGAGGATATTGATCCATGAAATTTTTGACACTGGCGATGATTTCTCCATATGTAGAGTCTAATTTTGTGGTTCCTGGCTCGAAGTAGATGCGGGTTGTAATTTTCAGGGGATCTAATTTAACCGTACTGATGACCGACTGAACACCGGGAATTTGCTTCAAGGACTGAGCTATTTTCTGTGTGTCTGCTAGGTCTATAACTGTGCCATATACTGTAACTTTGCGATCGCCATACCGACTAGAAATAGAAACGCCCGACAAGCGGTTCAAAACAGCGGTGATCCGCTGCACTTCAGCCGCTGCCAAAACAGGATCTGGGGGAACATCTACAGCAACAATTTTATTTTCTAATTTCAGATTGGGTGCAGTTGATGCAGCTATTTTTGCAGCTTTTGCCCGCAATTGTGCATTTGGCAACTGTCCGGTTAACTTGAGAGTGTTGCCCTCAACGCCGGCATTTAAGCGGTAAACCGCTAATTCTGGGGTCGATGCTAAAGCTAAAGCGGCATTTGCTTCGAGGCGGCGGTCAATGCTGCGGTGGTACTGATAAATTCCCCAAGGTACTAAGATTAAGCTCAGGGCGGCTAAACTGATAGCCGCTAGGGCGATCGGGGGTTTTGTTGATTTTTCCGTTTGCAGCGGGTCGAATAAACTTTTTATGTACGGGTGCAGGGACTCAGGTATAGTACCGGGATCGCCGTTAAACTCGTGAATTACTTTAGCATAATTAAGGATGAGATTAGTAACGGTTTGCCGCAGTTTGTTGATGAACGAGTGTGGCGGTTCTCCTTTGATAGCGACTGCCATGTAGCAATATCCCGCTACTTCTAGCAGAATTTTTGAGTCACCGTATTCAATTTGATTTAGTTCGGAAGATTCTCCCGGCTGCACGATGCACTCGTTAACAAAGCTGCGAATAGCTGTCAGCATTCCTGCTACCATTTCTGATTCTAACTGGTAGCTTTCTGAGTTTTGAAATTCGGAAATTATCAAGCCTGATGCTTTGTGAATTAAGAATGCTGCTTGGACGGTAAAGGGTACTGATTCTTTGAGGATTAATTCAGCTTCGGAGACTCCTTGTACTTTGGAGCGAATTTTGCGCTGAACTCCTTCGACGCTGAGGGCATTTGACACTTTTTCATTGATTGTCTTGATAGCTTCTGCCATGTATCGGGAAATTGTACTGCCAATTACGGGATAGAGGGCATCCACCATAGAGTCGCGTTCGAGTTTTATTTGGGCTGTAATCGCTTTGCCCATTTCCGGGGCGAGGGCTTGAGCGATCGACTCTTGGTCGAGGCGAATTTGCTCTTTAATTGCCAGACCGATTTCTGGGGCGATCGCGCGAGCAATATCCGCTGGCGAATTGACTATTTGTTGAGCAAGTGCGTCGGGCAGCAGCTCAGCTATTGCCGCACTCATTGCCGACTTGTTTTCCTGAGTTTTTGCCCTAATTACTTCGTCAATAATTGGCCCGATCGCCTTGACAACTTCTTCTCTGGAATCGGCAATTTTGCGGCTGAGAATTTCTGCGATCCAAGGCAGCATCAACTCAATCAACTCTTGGGGCTCGTAGATTTGGTGCTCCAATTTTCCTAATTTATCGTCGATTTTTGCCATCAGGTGGCGCACCCCCGGCAAGTCGTTTTCTGCCAGCAGATTTTTGACTTGTTCGATATCCGACATTTTTGAGCCGAACATCAGATTTTGCAGCCTTTCCATCGCGCTGTCGGCTTCATTTAAATCTTGTTTAATTTGGCCTAATATTTCTGTCGGCTGTTCTAGTAAGTTTGGGATTTCTATAGCTGAAGCCATCGCAGCATCTAAATATCCAGTTTCTGGTGGATTTGAGACTGGGGAAACTATGGGGTTATGGGGAATTACCGAGAATTTTGAATCGGTTTCGGGAGGGGAAACATCCTGTAAATGCCGATCGAACCCGTGGGATTTTTGAGCCTGTACTTCCTGTAGAGAATCTTTCATTGTCAAGTTAGACAACTCTGGGAGTGGCTCTGATTTCTCCTCCAAATCCGGCTGGGCGATCGCTGAAACATCTATAGTTTTAGCGGAGAAATAGTCTTTTTCCAGTTCTGAAGTGTTGAGTTTGTGAGTAGCGAACAGCAAACTTTTGAACTCATCTTTAACATCCCACAAATCGCCAGACTCGGGTTCGCGATCGCCAGTTTCGGGCAGACTCGCTGCAACTTCCTCTTGCTTTTCTGAAGAAATACCTAACAAATCCATCAACCCGCCGAGATCCCCAGCTCGATCGTTTTCGCCGCTGCTGTCACCTTCGGGCTCTGCATTTTGCTGGTTTGAACCAGCAATAATTTTGAGATCGACTAACAGATTCAGCAAGGGTTCTAGCTGGGTTGCTGTACCGGCAGCAGACTCGTCAGGTTGAGAAACAAAACCCTCTAACTCATTTTCTTCAGCCGGATTTTCTTTCGGTGAAGCCATGCGTTATTATCCGTGATGGTGGCGCTCCGGCAACAGAAATTCGTTATTTAACTTATTATCAGCAACGCCTTTAAGTTCGGGAACAAATTCTGTTCCTTTGAGCCTCATGCCGAGTTCAAACAGAATTTCTGCCATGTCGTCTCTGGAAACTTTAACATCTCTGAGCATGGAAAAGCGCCGGTCGAGTTCTTCAAAAACCTGTGTTTTTAATGTGCGAGTTTCTTCGGAGAGTCGCTCTCTGTTTTGGGATAGTTCGTCGCGAAGCGAACTGGTTTGATTGTCGATCGCCTCGTCGAGGGCTTCAATGCTGCTGGAGAATTTCCGGTTAACGCGATCGACTTGCTGACGGATGTCTGCGCTTTCTTCTTGGGTGTTTGAGGTGAGCGATTTAACTTTCTTTTCTAACGAATCAACTGCCGCCTTCATTTCTGCGGACAGAACTGTTTTCACCTGTTCGATGCGAGCTTGCATATCTTGCTGCATCATCGACAAGTCGGAATCTATTTTATCGAAGCGGTTATCGTATTCTCTAAGCTGCGCTCCAAAAATTATATCGCGAATCTGGTCGATATTTCCCAGCCGTTCCCGCATTTCTTCTTTAGTTATTTCGGCCATACTTGTACCTGGAATCTCCGGAGATTGTGAGTTTAAGAACTGTGCTAGTGATTTACGAAAGTTGTTGGCGGCACTAGCTTTTTTGAATTGGGTGGCATTTTATTGTTTGAACTCTCACCCCTGCGTCGGGGAGGGGATTTTTTAGTGTTTTGACTCTAAATATCCTGAGATTCAAATTCTTGAGCCGGGTATTGTCACCCAAAATGGGGGTTTGCTATCCTTGCCTTGCAGCAAGCTCAGAGGAGCGTAGACTTCCCTGCTATACAGGGGGTGGGTTTTAATGTCTTGTAACCGACATCTTCAATGATATCGCATCTTGAGAGTGCCTAATAGCACAGCGCTTGGGCTGCGGGCGCGATCGCACAGGTCTTATGTATAAAATATAACTCAAAAGCTGCACCGATCGATCGATCGCCGATCGGCTCCGAGGGAAGTTTCCTTTCAGCAGAAAGCACTTATGCCGTCGAACTCTGCCCTCTCTCCCTCTCTAACCCTCTCCTCTTGCGATCGTCCTATAACAATTCATAGGGCCCGATCGACAGCGACCAGACCCAATAATAGGAGAGCTTTGTTTTTTCTAACAAACGAGATGTGTTTCCGATTGAGTGTTACTTACTAGGGTTTACAACTTGTGCAGCTTTACTTTTAATCCGCAACTACAACTAAGTCTGACTCGACTGCTGTTTGGCTTGACTGCTCGATCGGCAGTTCGCCACTATTCCAAGTTGTGTTCGGTTAATTTCTGCTGCGCTTGGGAATCTAGACCGGAGACACCATGCCTATATCCTCGAACTTTCTTTCTAAATATAGCGACCTCCTTTCTCTTTCTGTCCGGGTGTCTATTATTAAGTTAGCACGAGCTTTCCGAGCAGTAAAGCACAATTTGCAAAACTTGATAGGTCTTTACATTACTAAGTATAATGATATAAATATCCACATAGATGTAAGTTCTATTGCTGCTACATCTTTACATACTTAACTGTTTTTGTCATGTCTATTTCTCCTAAGTTTCTCAGTGGCAGCCAAATCCGCCAAACATTCCTCGACTTTTATGCTCAGCGGGGACATAAAATCTTGCCGAGTGCTTCTTTGGTGCCCGAAGATCCGACAGTGTTGCTGACGATCGCCGGAATGCTGCAATTTAAACCGATATTTCTCGGCCAACGGGCGGCAGAATCACCGCGCGCTACCACTTCGCAAAAGTGCATCCGCACCAACGACATCGAAAACGTCGGCCGTACCGCCCGCCACCACACGTTTTTTGAGATGTTGGGCAATTTCAGTTTTGGGGATTATTTCAAGAGACAGGCGATCGCCTGGGCTTGGGAACTTTCCACCGAAGTTTTCGGTTTACCAGCGTCCAATTTGGTTGTTAGCGTTTTCCGAGAAGATGACGAAGCTTTTGCAATTTGGCGCGATGAAATTGGCATTCCGGGCGATCGCATTCAGCGCATGGGAGAAGATGACAATTTCTGGCAATCCGGCCCGACTGGCCCCTGCGGCCCGTGTTCCGAGATTTACTACGATTTCCATCCAGAAAGAGGCGACAATATTGACCTCGAAGATGATAGCAGGTTTATTGAATTCTACAACCTGGTTTTCATGCAGTACAATAAAGATGCAGAGGGCAATTTAACACCGCTGCAAAATCAAAATATTGATACTGGCATGGGACTGGAACGGATGGCGCAAATCCTCCAGAAAGTCCCCAATAATTACGAAACAGATTTGATTTTTCCGATCATTCAATCGGCAGCGGAACTTGCCGGGATTGATTACCACAATAGCGATGAAAAAGTCAAGGTTTCGCTGAAAGTAATTGGCGACCACATTCGGGCTGTGGTGCACATGATTGCGGACGAAATTCGCGCGTCGAATGTGGGTCGGGGTTACATTTTGCGCCGGTTGATTCGCCGGGTGGTGCGCCACGGGCGACTGATTGGAATTCAGGGCGAATTTACGGTGCGGGTGGCTGAAAGTGCGATCGGCCTTTCGGAAGCAGCTTATCCGAACGTGCGGCAGCGGGAAGCTCAAATTAAGGCGGAATTGGCAAGGGAAGAGGCGCAGTTTCTCAAGACTTTGGAACGCGGAGAGAAGCTGCTGGAGGAAATTGTCGATCGCACAAAACAGCAAACCAACCAACAAATCAGCGGTAAAGATGCTTTCACTCTTTACGATACCTACGGTTTCCCCTTAGAACTGACTCAAGAAATTGCTGAGGAACAGGGAATTACTGTGGATTTGGACGGCTTTGAAGCCGCGATGAAGGAACAGCAAATTCGCGCTAAAGATGCTCGCCAAACAATCGATTTGACGGTGCAGGGTTCTTTGGATAAGTTGGCTGAAACAATCCAAGGAACTGAGTTTGTTGGTTATGCTGAATTGTCGAGTTTAGCTGAGGTGGAAGTTATCTTGATTGACGGCAAATCTGTGGATGAAGCAGCCGCCGGCACTGAGGTACAAGTTGTGTTGAACCAAACGCCGTTTTATGCAGAATCCGGCGGACAAATTGGGGATAAAGGCTATTTAAAAAGCGGAGATAATGGTGATGGTTTGTTAGTAAGAGTTGATGATGTGAAGAAGGAATCGGATTTCTTCGTGCATTTCGGCTTGGTGGAACGGGGAACCCTGAGAGTTGGCGATAGTATTACTGCGAAGATTGACAATAGCGGTCGCCGCCGAATTCAGGCTAACCACACAGCAACTCACTTATTACAATCAGCTTTGCGGAAAATTGTGGACGATTCGATTTCGCAAGCTGGTTCGCTGGTATCGTCAGAAAGATTGCGGTTTGATTTCAATTCTCCGCGCGCTGTCACAGCAGAAGAGTTGCAGAAAATTGAGGATTTAGTTAATAGTTGGATTGCTGAAGCCCACGCTGCGGTCGTTGCAGAAATGCCGATCGCCATTGCGAGGGAAAAAGGCGCGACTGCGATGTTTGGCGAGAAGTACGGCGATGTGGTGCGGGTGATCGATTTTCCCGGCGTTTCGATGGAATTGTGCGGCGGGACTCACGTCAGCAATACCGCAGAAATCGGGCTGTTTAAGATTGTTTCCGAAGCGGGGGTAGCGGCGGGAACTCGCAGGATTGAAGCGGTTTCGGGACAAGCTGTTTTGGACTATTTGAACGTGCGGGATAAGGTGGTGCGCGATTTGGGCGATCGATTTAAGGCCAAGCCTGAAGAATTGCCGAACCGGATTACTAATTTGCAGAATGAGTTGAAGGATACTCAGAAACATTTGGCTGCTGTCAAGTCGGAATTGGCGATCGCGAAATCCGACCAGTTGCTGAGTGCGGCTGAGGCGATCGGCGAATTCAAAATCATTGTAGCTCAATTGGGTGATGTGGATACAGAAGCGCTGAAAACTGCGGCGGAAAGATTGCAGCAAAAGTTAGGAAATGCTGCGGTTGTTTTGGCATCAATTCCTGAACCGGACAAGGTAAGTTTGGTGGCTGCTTTTAGTCCTGAAGTCAATAAGAAAGGATTGCAAGCTGGCAAGTTTATCGGGGGAATTGCTCAAATTTGCGGCGGAAAAGGCGGCGGGCGGCCGAATTTGGCGCAAGCTGGGGGACGCGATGCAAGTAAGTTGCAGGAAGCGTTGGAAAGTGCTCGCAATCTGTTAGTTGAAGGGTTGGGTTAATTAGGAAGAAACTCGGCCGTTGAGGAACCCGGCGGTTGAAAATCGCCGATTTCCTAATCAATTAATCCCTAATCCATCGGTGTATCCGTGTCAAAATCCGTGTCGTGCCATAGCTTGTTTTTCTCCCAGAATCAATGTAAAATATCTCAAACATGGGTAGTAAAAAATGAACGAAGAACGCCACCAAGCCTATCTCACCCTGATCCAATCCCTCCTCATCTGGAACAGCGACGAACAAACCGCCATCCTGCAAGCCAATCTCGAATTATTAGACGATGATTTTGCCCGATATCTGCGAGAGTGGGCAACTCAAACTCTGGGAAACTTGGATGCAGACCAAGCATACAATCGTGCTAATATTTTATACAATTTAAATTTTAGATTTTCAAGTCTTCAGCAAGGCAGTCGGGCAAGCAACATAGAGATTGCGATTGCTTGTTTGGATATAGGATTAACTATTTTTACTCGCGAAGTTGACTCAGCAAAATGGGCAATCTTTCAAAATAATCTGGCTAATAAATACAGTTACAGAATCAAAGGAGAACGGGGTGAGAATATCGAAAGGGCGATCGCATTTTATGAAGCAGTTTTAGAAGTTCGTACTCGCGATGCTTTTCCCCAAGATTGGGCAGCTACTCAAAATAATTTGGCACTTGCTTACACAGATAGAATCAAAGGTGAACGGGGTGAAAATATCGAAAGGGCGATCGCATTTTATGAAGCAGCTTTACAAGTTCTCACCCGCGATGCTTTTCCCCAAGATTGGGCAGCTACTCAAAATAATTTGGCAATTGCTTACTATAGCAGAATCAAGGGAGAATGGGGTGAGAATATCGAAAGGGCGATCGCATTTTATCAAGCAGCTTTACAAGTTTACACCCGCGATGCTTTTCCTCAATATTGGGCGATGACTCAAAATAATTTGGCAACTGCTTACAGAGATAGAATCAAAGGAGAACGGGGTGAGAATATCGAAAAGGCTATCGCATTTTATGAAGCTGCTTTACAAGTTCGTACTCGCGATGCTTTTCCCCAAAATTGGGCAGCTACTCAAAATAATTTGGCAACTGCTTACAGAGATAGAATCAAAGGAGAACGGGGTGAGAATATCGAAAAGGCTATCGCATTTTATGAAGCTACTTTAGAAGTTCGCACCCGCGATGCTTTTCCCCAAGATTGGGCACAGACTCAAAATAATTTGGCAATTGCTTACTATAGCAGAATCAAGGGAGAACGGGGTGAGAATATCGAAAGGGCGATCGCATTTTATCAAGCAGCTTTACAAGTTTACACCCGCGATGCTTTTCCTCAATATTGGGCGATGACTCAAAATAATTTGGCAACTGCTTACAGAGATAGAATCAAAGGAGAACGGGGTGAGAATATCGAAAAGGCTATCGCATTTTATGAAGCTGCTTTACAAGTTCGCACCCGCGATGCTTTTCCCCAAGATTGGGCAGCTACTCAACATAATTTGGCACTTGCTTACAGAGATAGAATCAAAGGAGAACGGGGTGAGAATATCGAAAAGGCTATCGCATTTTATGAAGCTGCTTTACAAGTTCGCACCCGCGATGCTTTTCCCCAAGATTGGGCAGCTACTCAAAATAATTTGGCAATTGCTTACTATAGCAGAATCAAGGGAGAACAGGGTGAGAATATCGAAAGGGCGATCGCATTTTATCAAGCAGCTTTACAAGTTTACACCCGCGATGCTTTTCCCCAATATTGGGCGATGACTCAAAATAATTTGGCAATTGCTTACTATTGCAGAATCAAAGGAGAACGGGGTGAGAATATCGAAAATGCGATCGCATTTTATGAAGCTGCTTTACAAGTTCGCACCCGCGATGCTTTTCCCCAAGATTGGGCTCAGACTCAAAATAATTTGGCACTTGCTTACAGTGACCGAATCAAGGGAGAACGGGGTGAGAATCTCGGAAAGGCGATCGCATTTTATGAAGCAGCTTTACAAGTTCGCACTCCCACCGCTTTGCCAATTGACTGTCTGCAAACAGGCAGAAATCTAGGCAATTTAGGATTTGCAGAAAATTTGTGGGAAACAGCCATATTCGGCTACGAAAAAGCCATCGAAGCAGTCGAACAAAGCCGCGAGTGGATAACCTCCGACAACCGCAAACGAGAAATCATCGAAGAAAACCTCGATGTCTACGAAAAAATGATGCAATCCTGCATCAATCACCAAGAATATGACAAAGCCCTGCAAACAATCGAACGCAGCAAATCCCGCTACCTAGTCGAACTCTTCACCAACAGCGAAATCTACCCCAAAACAGCCACCGAAACCGAGAAACAGCAACTCCAAAACCTGCGCCGCCAAATCGCCGCCTCCCAACAATTCCTAGAAACAGAAACCCCATCTCCTCCCCCTCTTTCTCCCCCCCTTACCAAGGGGGGGCCGGGGGGGGTTCCAGATGACTCTCCCTCACAACGCACAACCCAAACCCGCAGTCTCAGCCCCGAATATTTCCAACAACAAAAAGCCAAATTAGAAACAACCTTACAGCAACTAGCACAACTGCTGGAACAGATAAAACAGCGAGAACCAGAATTCTCGCTAACTCAAAAAGTCGAACCCATCGACATCACCGAATTCCAACAAACCTTAGACACCGAAACAGCAATCATAGAATGGTACATCGGCAATAACTCCAACTCCGAGGATAGCTGGGGAGGATCGGCCTTCATCATCACCCGCGACAGCATAAAACCAGTCACATATACCACAACCGAAATAGCCGAATTAGAAACCTGGAAAAACAACTATCTCGACGAATACCGCAACAAAAATACCAACACAACCTGGCAAAAAACCCTATCCCAAAAACTCGAAAAACTCTCAGAAATCCTGCGACTAAACGAGATAATCGCCCACATCCCCCCCAACTGCCAACAACTAATCCTAGTACCCCACCGCTACCTGCACCTATTCCCCCTCCACGCCCTACAATTCACCTCAGAAACCCGATTTCAAGAAAAAACCAACTTTCGCGGATACCTCCTCGACAGCTTCCCCGCAGGCGTGAAATACGCCCCCAGCTTGCAACTGCTGGAAATCGTAAAAAATCGCATCACCGCCAGAAACTCCCCCCGACCAAATCAGCAACAACTATTCGCCCTCCAGAATCCCACCGAAGACTTATTCAACGCCGACATGGAAGTAGAAACCATCAAAACCCGATTCAATCCGCATCAAATTTTACTCAAAAAACAAGCCACAAAAACCGCCCTCAACGAAAACAGAGAAAACCTCTCAAACGCCAACTACCTGCACTTTTCCTGTCACGGCGTCTTCAACTTTGACTATCCGCTGCTGTCATCCCTAGTCTTAGCCGATTCCCTGGAACCGCAAACCTCACCCCCGCCCCCAGAGTCAAATCAGCCCGCTGAAAAACAGCCCTATGTCACCCTACGCAGCGGCAGACAAGCCATCCCAGAAAAATGCCTCACCCTGCGAGAAATCTTTGCCGAATTGCAGTTACCGCAGTGCAATCTCGTCACACTTTCCGCCTGCGAAACCGGGTTAACCGACTCAACCACAATGACGGATGAATACATTGGTTTACCCAGCGGTTTCTTGTATGCGGGTAGCATGAATGTTGTCAGCAGTCTGTGGGCTGTCGATGATTTTGCCACCGCAATTTTGATGATTAAATTTTATCAGGAATTGCCGGATGCCGATTCCGTAGCCCTCGCTTTGAATGCGGCGCAAAACTGGATGCGCGGTGTTAGTAAGGAGGATGTTAGAGTTTGGGTAAAATTGTTAAATTTAGATGAAAAATGGCAACAAGGTACGGAATTGTGGTTAATTAACTCGAATGAAGAACAGCCTTTCAGCGATCCGAAATATTGGGCGGCCTTCTGTGCAACGGGGTATTAAGTTAGATGTGCCATCAGGATTTTGTAGGGGCGGGTTTTACAAACAATATATAACGATGATCAACAATCTAGATAAACCCGCCCCGCACCACCAATAACCCAAATCAACCTGAAATTTGCATCGAATGTTAAAATGTAGATGATGATTTTTCGTTTGGTGGGGGCGGGTTTTTGAGATTGTTTGTTTCAGGCAATTATGGTTGGTGAAACCCGCCCCTACAAATCTATATTTTTTAATCACGGGAGTAATTACAATGGAACCTGACAAAATTATCAATGTTTTTCTCCAATGGCTGCACGAAAATCCGAGTATTTTCATGCCGACAGCATGGCAAGATTTACCCGAATTAAAAACAGAAATGGGAGAATTCGCAGACGATCAATTGTTTCCTATTGCTATGGCTATCAGCAAGTGGTGCGCCCGTCATCAATTGGGAGAAGAATTAAAAATTGCGGCCGGCCAAAACAAAAAAGAAATCGACGATCCGGGCGAATCCACCCCACCTACCCCTGACCCACTAACTAACATCACTCAAACTCTGCGTCAAAGCATTGAAGATAGCTACAAAAAAATTCAAAAAGAACTCAATGCAGAGAATCAATCAAATACAGACAATGACTGAAAACAGTAAAATCTATGCCCCCAACGTCTATTTATTTGCCTTTCACCTCTGCCAACCCTTAGAATCAGAGTCGATTTCCCCTGGAGAATTCACCAAGTTGTGGCAGAAGTGCGATGAGATTTTGCAAACTAAATTAGCAGTCGGTAAAGCATTCAACGGCAGCTACGTGTCCAAAAAAGACGAACCTGCCGGATGGCGAGTCAACCTGATTAAAAAAGAAGTTGTTGGTCAGCGAAATTCTCTGGCTTTTGATAAGAATATTTCCCACGAAAACCAACAAATTAGCCTCAAAGGTTTCGCCCAACCGCTGCGGATTGATGACAGCTACGCTTTGGGTTTACAAATTCGCGTTCCCGAAAAAGTTGACGGCAATAAAACACCTGCTGTCGATGTTAGCATCTTCAAGGAATTTAATCCCGATAACTGCTTGCTGCCGGATTTTGTGCAGAGTTATTTCGGTCAAACTCTGCTGCTTACGGCTTGGCTGAGTGTTGAACAAAATCAGGCGGCGCGGGCAGATTCGCAGTTTCTCCAAGCTTTAGGCAAACAGTGTCTGGAAAAGTTGATTTCTGGTCAAAATCAGCCGGATTTTTACCGTCAAGGCGAGTTATTCGGCAGTCCGATTTTGGAGTACGGCAATCCGAGTCAGCCCGATAGTTACTGTCACATTATTATCTGGTTTTTCAACAGTCCCGCAACTGATGAAATCTGGGATGAGACGCGGTACAGCGATTTTATGGATTTGTTTTTGTACCGAAATAAGATTCTTCGCGCTTATCACGATAGCCGCAAACTTTACCTGGTGACTCGCGACGAATACAAACAAATTGAACTCAATATTGACGCGACTTTCAAGTATTTGCAGCAAGACGAAGCCCACCAGCGACAATTGAAAGGTGCGGGTTTAAAGCAAGAGGAACTAGAACATCTGGAACGTCAGACAATCGAGATGCCGCCGCGCGCTGTGAAGTATGCCCGGTTGCTGATGGATTTGGAGTTTCGCCAAAATACGATCGCCATTAACGCCCAAAATTACCAGGATAAATTAAATCAAATAAGTGTTGACTTAAAAGCAAGAAACAAGTACAATGATAGTGATATTAATTTAAGTTTCCTCGAAACATTCAGCAAAGAAACTTGCCCGCAGTTTCAAAGGCAGATTCAAGCAGATTTAGGCTATTTCAAACACGGTTCCGGCTTGCTAGACCAAGCAACCGAGGCAATTAGAGCTATTGTGGCGATCGAAGAAGCTTATCGGGATGCGAAACTAGAGGTAACGATTCAAGCTGTCGGCTTTAGTTTGGGAGTAGCCGGGTTAGTGGCTGGCAGTTCTCCTTATTTGATTAAACAAGACCCGCCGAACCAGATGGTTGCTTTGCCTTTGCTGAAGGTGGGAATTAATTCTTTTGCCTTCGTATTGTTGATTAGTATCGGTGCGGGGTTTGGGGTTTGGCTTTTGGTTATGTTGGGGGCAAATTCCAAGAATCTACTAGGTAAGTTCAAGAATCTACTAAATAGAAATAAGCAGTTGCCGCCGCAATAATCCCGCTTCCGGGCGGGCAAATCACCCGCCCCAGAAAAAGATTAGCCTTAATATTGAGGTACAGACGGGTCTACTTCTTCACTCCAAGCAGTAATTCCGCCCTTAACATTAGTCCCCTCAATTCCAGCTTCCTTCAAAATCCCCAAAGCCTTCGCAGAACGCCCGCCCATTTTGCAGTGTGCAATCAAGCGGTGTCCGTTCAACAATTCCTTGACCTTAGCGACACCTTCGCCGTGTTCGATATCCGGCAAAGGAACCAAAACAGACCCAGGAATTTGAGCAATTTGATACTCGTTGGGATTGCGAACATCTAACAATACAAAATCCTTCGCACCGCTGTCGATTAACTCCTTAAGTTCTGCGACAGTCATCTCAGAAATTTGCTGTTGTTCTTGCGCTTCCTGCGCTTTAGCTTGAGGAATGCCGCAGAATTGTTCGTAATCGATTAACTTTTCAATTACCGGACGCACTGGATTAGGCCGCAGTTTCAATTGCCGGAACGTCATATCTAAGGCATTGTAAAGCAACAGTCTGCCGCTCAAAGTAGTGCCTTGACCCAAGATAATCTTGATAGCTTCCGTTGCTTGGATAGAACCGACAACTCCGCACAAAACTCCTAAAACGCCGCCTTCGGCACAAGAAGGAACCATCCCAGGAGGCGGGGGTTCCGGGTACAAATCGCGGTAATTCGGCCCGCCTTCGTAGTTGAAAACTGTTGCTTGCCCTTCAAATCGGAAGATGGAACCGTAGACGTTGGGCTTGTTTAAAAGCACGCAAACGTCGTTCATCAAATAGCGAGTCGGGAAGTTGTCCGTGCCGTCGATAATGATATCGTAAGGAGTGGCAATGTCGATCGCATTTTCCGAACTAACGCGAGTTTCGTACAAATCAACTTGACAAAAAGGATTAATTTCTAAAATCCGATTTTTAGCCGACTCAATCTTCGGTTTCCCAACCCAAGAAGTGCCGTGAATTACCTGCCGCTGCAAATTGGAATGGTCAACAATATCAAAGTCTACAATCCCAATGCGACCAACACCGGCGGCTGCTAAATACAGCAGCAGCGGCGAACCGAGGCCTCCCGTACCGATGCAGAGCACGCTGGCAGCTTTGAGACGCTTCTGCCCTTCCAATCCAACTTCTGGCAGGATCAGGTGGCGAGAGTAGCGTTCGTATTCTTGTTTGTTGAGCTGGATCTCGTCCAGATTAGGATTTAGCATGATATTGTGTGTAGCGCCGATTTAGAATTATATCCTATCTGAATCTTTCGCATTTTTACGTGTTTGTTATTTTTACTAATTATTTCTTAATCTCAGTCGGTTCGGCTGCGAGAATTTCCTCTGCTTGAAAGTTCCCCTCTCCGTCAAGACTCCAACTGCGGAGGTCTTCCGAACAGCCTTGTCGGACGGACACAATGATGTAAGAGTATTGGGCCCAGGCTAATGTCCGATCGCACTCTGAGGGCACTGCGGGACAATCCGTGTGAGAATGATATATACCGATAATATCCAGAGTGCGATCGCGCCCGTGTTTCATCGCCCGCAACATATCTTCGGGCTTGATAGCATATCTGCGTCTTTCTGTCAATTCTTTTTGTTCCGGCCAATTCTCTTCAGCCTCAGCACTCCAAGCATTTTCAGTCGGCCAAACTTCTACTAAAGTTTTAACACCAGCAGTAACTCGACCGAGCAACAAACCGCAGCATTCTTCTGGATAAGCGCTTTCGGCGTGGGTGCGGATGGATAAAATGTGAGAGTCGGAAAGTGCGATCGGCTGCATAGGATTTTATTGTAGATTTGATTGTTAGGACTAAGGCCAACTTTCACAAATAGGGGTGAAATTTTAGGTATGTAGTTGCGCTTTAGCGCTCTTTCATATCCTAAGAGCGCTAAAGCGCAACTACATACCTTTGTTAAATGCGAGAGTCGGAAAGTGCGATCGGCTGCATGGGATTTTATTGTATATTTTCTTATTGTAAAGTGCGATCGGGCTTTTTTTCAAACGAACCGCGAAGACGCGAAGGACACGAAGCAAGACAAGAGAAGAGAAGAGAAAGAATTCAAAAAAGTAGCATAATTAATTACCTGCACTTAATCTAAACGTTAGATTTTTCGGCTCTTTCTCATTCTTTTTCTCTGTGTCCTCTGCGCCCTCTGCGGTTCATAAAAAAAATGTAGGGTGCGAAATACGCACCTTACGGATGAATTTAATTAATTCAATTAAGAGGGAGTTTGCTGCAACTCAGGCCGTTCATCTGGAACGATCGCACCTTCGACAGGACACACCTGCAAACAAATGCCGCAGTCAATACAGGTATCAAAATCAATCCAAAACCAATCAGTACCCTTGACATTTTTGCCTGGGCCGGGGTGAATGCAAGCAACCGGACAAGCGCCGACGCAATCAGCAACTCCCTCGCAAATATTCGTAACAATAGTGTGTGCCATATTTCAATTTTGGATGTTAGATTTTGGATGAGAAATTAGCAATTGGTAATTAGGAATTACGTTTCAAACAGACCCTAATTTACCGTTTCAATAGTTGGCAATCCTTCGGCATTTACCCAAGCAATTTGAGCAATTCGTCGATCGCGCGCGTATTCCCGGGCCGCCTCCGCAGTCTCCCGACTCTCCAAATCTATTTCTACCCGAACTAGGTGAGCAGACTCTCGGAGTTTGCGAGCGTAAGCAAACGCGGCGGCCCCAGCTTCTGGAGTTTGAGCCACAACCAACCAGTCGCTGGCTGGCGTCTCGCTGGGCAATTTCCCCTCTGTCAGCAAAACTTGGTGCAAATCTTCAATATTCAGGCAAAACCCGATGCCGGGGGAATTTTGTCCTTGGGGATCGAACAGTCCTAAAAGTTGGTCGTAGCGTCCCCCTTGTCCTAAAACTCGCTGTCCTGTCTTGCTGCTGCTGACAACTTCAAACACAATTCCAGTGTAGTAGTCAAATGTTTGAATTAAACTCAAATCGAGGTGAATGTGGGATTTGAGATTGGGGATTTTTGACTGGCATTTGTGCAGCAATTCGATCGCAGATTTGAGATTGTTTAACGCGGATTGCTGCGGCAAATCTAAATCCAGCTTGGCAACAATTGGCAACACCTCTTCTGGGCGGCCGCGCAAGTCAAATAACAGCAGAGCTCTTTCTCGCAATTCGGCTGACAGCGGCAAAGTTTCCAAGGCAATTCGATCGAGATTGGCGATCGCCCCCCGAACTTTTTGGCGCACGTTTGGCGGAAACGGTTCCAGCAATCTTGCAGTCAAGCCCGCTTCTCCCAAAACCAAATGCCAGTCATCAATTCCCAAGCTCTGCAAGCACTCAGAGAGCAGCAGCAGCACTTCCGCATCCGCAACCGTCCCGCCCGCGCCGAGCAGCTCTACCCCAGCTTGATAGAACTCCTGTTGCCCGCCTGAGCCAGTATCTGGGCCTTTGCGGAACACGTTAGCGTTGTAGTAGAGGCGCTGAGGCTGCCAGCGAGTCCCGGCCATCCGCATTGCAGCCGCGCGGGCGATGGATGCTGTCAATTCCGGCCGCAAACCGAGTTCTCCATCCTCGGCGTCTTGCAGTTGAATTAAGGTCGATCGGTCGATCGCGCCCCCAGCCATCAATGTCTCCAGCCTTTCTAGGGTAGAGGTAATAATCCGGTGATAGCCCCAGCGGTGAAAAACCTGCTGCAAGCGCCGTTCGATCGAAATTTTTTGAGCAACGTCAAGGGGCAATAAATCTCTTGCACCGGATGGGGGTTGGTGAACCATATCAATTTTAGATTTTAGACTTTAGATTTTAGATGGGGCTTAGAAGCTTAGGTTTATGGACGGTGTTAAAGTCGAACCAGGCTAGCTTAACATTCGACTTTAACAAATTAACTACCAGCCGGGAAGTCCCTCGTTATATTTAGAGGGGATTAATCTGAGCGCTGCGCGAAGTACCCCGAATAAATTACCGCAGGGATGTCCAGAAGCGTCGGATGTCGCGGACGGAAGCCGACAATTATTTCTTTATACCCATTGATAGTCTGGAAATACTCTGGTACTGTATTAGTAAGTGGGGGTGGAACTACCTCACTATAAAAAGCCTTTGCAAAAAAGGAAATACGAAGCCTGCGTACTAACGGTACTCCGTTGAACGCCTGGTTTGTTCACGGTGTCATATCAATTTTAGATTTTAGATTTTAGATTTTAGATTGGGCTTAGAAGCTTAGCTTTAGGGGACGGTGTTAAAGTCGAAGAAGGCAAGCTTAACATTCGACTTTAACAAATTAAGGCGTCATATCGTTTTCGTTGGCATCGGAATTATCATTTTCCCCGTCAGTGCGATCGTCCCGTTCTTTCTGGAGCATCCGCGATCGCGGGACGCTCATACTGACGGTATAATTCCGACTGCGATCGGATGTGATATCACCCAGTCTTGATTCTTGTGAGCGATCTCACTCCACTGCTGAGCAGTTCGCCAATTTCTAAATATTCAAGACTCACAATTCACAACTTCTCACTTCTTCTTCCCGCCAAACAAACTTGCAAAAAATCCCGGTTTTTCGTCACCTTTTTTGCCCTTTGCAGAAGCTTGTTCCAGCTTTTTCTTAACCTCCAAAGCCGTCGGTTCTTCAGGATTTGATGCCAAAGCTTTTTGCACCTCAAGTTTTGCCATTGTGGCTTGATCTTGTTGAAGGTAACACATTGCTAACATAGCGTGGGCCTTGCTGTGTTTCGGCTCGCGCTTCAGGGCTTCCCTCAACTCCAAACTTGCTTTAGCGTAATTTTTGCTGTCCATGAATCCTTGAGCTCGGCGGCAAGAGGCTTCTGCCAGCGAGTCTATTGCCGGAGTTGTGGTTTTAGTTGGGGTTGTGGTTTTAGTTGGGGTTGGGGTTGGGGTTGGGGTTGGGGGGTCTGTTTTTTTTAGCCGTTTATCGTCGGTTGGGGGTGGTGGCGGCGGGTTTGGAATGCCTTGGCGCTCTTTTCGCAGCAGGTAAACCATGTTGAGTTCGCTGATTTGACCGATCGCATCTTCGGTTTCCTTAACTGATTCGTACTGCTTGAGAGCGAGTTTGCTAACTGCTGTTTTGTAAGCTTCTTCCCAATTTTTAGCGGTAACTAACTGTTTGGCTGCTTCGCTTTCAATTTGCATTTTCGCCTGTTCTTTAACGACGCGCTTGGCGATGGCTGCTAATAGCAGGCTGTATTCTTTGCGATCGCTTTCCTTAGAGAATTTGTTGTAGGCCGGATTGACTACTTTTGACAAAAATTGGTTGGCCCAATCTTTATCTGCTTGGTCTTCAAAAGAGCAAGTATCCGAATGCAAGCGGCGGGCGATTTTCATATAGCGCTTGCGGATGTCGTTAAACTCGGCGTCTAAGGGAACTCCCAAAATTGCGTGCTGATCGATAAAGTCATACTTGAACAGCCCTTTTGTCATTTCAAAAGACATAACTTTTACTCTTCCTTTCCTGGCTTTTCACTATTCTTTAATGTAGCTTGAGTCAAGGGGTTGTGACCCCCGTACTACCCCCGATCCCTGGCTGCGGGGGCGCTACTTCCACGAATATAAGGGAGGAACTGCTAGCAGTGCGCTGCTGAGTTCGGCGTGTATTTTGCCGTTTGTGGCCAAAACCCGACCCGAGTCGATCTCAAAGGCACTGCCGTCATAAGCTGTAATTTGACCTCCGGCTTCGGAGACGATGAGTACACCCGCTGCTACGTCCCAAGGGGAGAGTCCCCGTTCCCAGTATCCGTCCGATCGCCCCATCGCGAGGTGTGCGAGGTCTAGGGATGCCGAACCGCTGCGCCGCACGCCTTGGGTGAGGTGGGTGAGGTGACAGAATTCGGCATAGTTATTGTCTGCTGTTTCGCGCCGATCGTATGCAAAGCCAGTGACTAACAAGCTGGTTCTCAATTCTGAGATTTGGGAAACTTGGATGGGCTTCCGGTTGCAGGTTGCTCCCAATCCTTTGCCTGCCCGAAACAATTCGTTATGAAAAGGGTCAAAAATTACTCCAATTTGTGGTACGCCGTCAATTAACAGTCCGATCGACACGGCCCAAAAAGGATATTGGTGAGCATAATTGGTTGTGCCGTCCAAAGGGTCGATCGCCCACAGGTATTTGCTGCTGGCATCCCCTAATTTGCCGGATTCTTCGGCAAGGATGCCGTGGTCGGGTACGTGGCGGCCCAGAATTTCTAAGATAACGGCTTCTGAGGCTTTGTCGGCTTCTGTGACTAAATCGCCCGATCGGCCTTTTTCTTGAATGTTTTCTAATTTTCCGCAGAAAGATTTCAGGACGGAACCGGCGGCTAGGGCTGCTTCGGTGGCTATTTCTAAGAAGTTTTGCAGTTGATTGTCAGTCATTTGTTAGTTGTTAGTTGTCAGTTGTTAGTTGTCAGTTGTTAGTTGTTAGTTGTTAGTTGTTAGTTGTTAGTTGTTAGTTGTTAGTTGTTAGTTGTT
>NZ_JAUBRJ010000172.1:0-1695 GCF_036701805.1 Microcoleus sp. N3A4 | reverse complement strand
GTAGGCACATATATTTTTCCTACAGTGAATGTATGAAAATCCTTAGTCATCAAAGCCAGAACTGCGGAATGTGGGCTGGAAAACTTGCCACTGGCAACGACGGCAACCACAGCATTGATAAATCAAAAGTGCTGGCAGCTACCGACGCGGGGGTAATTACCCCGATGAATCCCGGCAACTTCGGGTCAATTCGTACAGCACCCGTTGTTCCGGCTCCGAGGTATTTTGAAAAAGAGGAAGCCAGCAGGCTCAAGGAGTTAGCAAAGGAAAAGACCCAAGGTGCAAGGCATAGCAAGAAGGCTTACAAGGCTCTTGGGGCAATTGAAGTAGCCGATGCCGTCGTTCACAAATCGCACCGCAAATACGAGGGTGTGGTTGCTGGGGAGGAACTCAAAAAAGTGCGCTCGAACGCCGGACTCGCAAAGAAGCTCCACGGACTCCGACCGGGATACGCAAAGCTTGGACTTGGAATAGATAAAGCTGAGAATTCAGCTCGGGAACGCATTGACGCTATCAAAGCCAAGCTTACAGCGGGGGTAAACTAATGCGAGCGATGTACTTGGCAAATTATTTTGTCGCCGGGTGCATCGCTTCCTCCCTTCTGGGATGGGTAGCGAGCTTGCATCCGATGGCTATGAGGGCGATCGCCTTTTTGGCAGCAGCAGCATTTATTTTGTGGGGTCTGTGCTGGCTCCTGGATTTTTCGGTGTCGGGCTGGCTCAAGATTTCCGTGCAGAATTTGCAGGCTTTGCTCTTGGCAAGTTTGGCGGCATTTGCGATCGGTGCGGGGGTGATTTTATGCAGCTAAAAATGTGGATTTTGTCTGGCAGCGCGATCGCTCTTTGGCTGACTCCCCTGGTCGCGCTCGACAAAAAAGTTAGCTGGCACAAATCAATCCAGGGCTTGAGCTTGTGTGGCGCTGTTGCCTGTGCGATCGGTGCTGGCAACATTGCTCGCAAACTGGCTGACGAAGCAGAGATTGAAGCCTTGAAACTCAGGGCGGTCAAAGCTGATGTAGAGGATGAAATCGCTACAGAAGTTTACGTAAGTCAGAAGCAACGGCAACAGGAAGCCGAGGCGATTTTAGCTTCCCCTGGTGCTGATGTGGAAGAGGCACGGCAAGCATTGGAAGCTATATATAGCGGTGACTTGCCGGAACCGGAAGTAGCTACCTTGGCTACCGTTTCCGAGCCAACTCCCCTAGATAAATCGCTGTATGCGGAAATCTGTAAGTCACGGGAAGCCGGCAAAACTAACACTTGGATTATTGAGAACATTCTCAAGATGAAGGGGAGAAAGTTCGCAGAGGGCAAGGCAAAATTACAAGCTTTGCTCAACCAATTTGAGAAATGAAATACCCTAAATTGCCTCGAAATCACCCTATCACTGAAACCCTTTCCCAGTCTGCGTTTCTCTCCAAGGACTCACTCGTCGTCCTATAGGACGATGTGGTAGAGACTGGTTAGGTAAACGAGGGTGATTTTCGAGGCAAAATTCGTCCAGAATTTCGGGCAAATTCAGCCCTCGCTCTCTGGAAAAACTCACTCGTCGTTATATTGTAACGACGCCGTAGAGACTGGCTAGCCAAATCCTTACCTGCCAAGCGTTTCCCGCCAAAAACCCACATTCCGCACCCCCAACTGGCACATAGGCGGATTGAGGGGGTAAAAGTGAATCATCCGAGACAGTCATGAG